>JBBIMN010000026.1:0-14140 GCA_037444385.1 Acidobacteriota bacterium
TTGAATCAGACGGCTTCGAGATCGAAACCGAGATGCTGTTAAAGTCCTTCCGGCTCGGCGCCAAGTGGGAACCGGTGCCCGTCAGCGCCGTTTACGGCGGCGAGCAAAGCCACTACCGGCCCGTCGCCGACACCTACCGCATCTGCATGGCCGCTCTTCGCTATGTCCGCTAAAGCTCCCTACGAACATTGGCAAGCATCGGGAACCAACAGCCGCTGGGTGTTTTACGCCGCCGGGCTGGGATGCCGCCTGCTGCCACGCGAGAAGCTCTACCGCGTCTCCGATTCGCTCATGGATTGGTACCTGGGGAAACATCCCGAGCTTCTTGGCTCTCTGGAGCATAACGTGCTGGGCGCTTTCCCGGCAATGGAGCGAAAGCTCGCCGAGGCGCTCGCGGAGGAGACGCTCAAGAATTACGGGCGTGGAGTCGTTGACTACCTTCGCGGCCTTTTCGACCCGCCGGAAGTTGTCGAGGACCCTGACGGCGCGAGGCGTCTCGCGTCCTGTCACGGCGCCAAGGTCCTCTTGTGCGCGCACATGGGCAACTGGGAAATAGGCGGCATGGCCCTCGGCAAAAACATCGGGGCGCACACCGTGGTCTCCTTCCCGGAACGGGATGCCGGCGTTGAAACCTTCCGCCAAAGAAGGCGGGCCGCGGCGGGACTCGCCACCTTCACGGCCGGCGGCGGCCTTCAAAACATTTTCGACCTGCGCTCCGTATTGGCAAGAGGAGAGACGGTCATCGTGTTAGTGGACCGCTCGGTAGGAAAGGATGGCGTTCAAGTGCGCTTCAGAGGACGTTCGGCCGCCTTTCTGCGCTCGCCGGCCCTCCTCGCGGAGCTTGCCGGTGCCTGGGCGATACCCGCCGCGGTGATGGCCGAAGGGCCGGGCCGGTACGTGGCCCTGGTCGGAGAACCTTGCCGCCGCCCCGGGGAACGGTGCGCGGCGGACGTGGTGATGCAGCGGTCCGCCGACTTCTTCGGGAAGTTGCTGGAGCGCTATCCAAACCAGTGGTATAATTTTTTCCGGTATTGGCGGGAGGCGCCGTGACCAACCTTGAAATAACGCCGGAATCACGAAAGGGCGCGTGGGTCCTTCATCTGAAAGGGGTCCTGGACGCCTACAACCACATGCTCTTCCGGCAGTCGGTGGACGAGCACGTCAAGAAGGGCCACAACAAGCTGGTGGTTGATTTCACCGAGCTAAGCTATCTGGGCTCCTCGGGGCTCGAGGTGATCCTGGCTCACGTCCAGAAGGTGCGCGATTCTGGAGGTGACATCGTCCTGTGCGGGCTTTCGCCGAAGATCTACAAGGTTTTCGACCTGCTTGGACTGCCCAGCTTTTTTAAGATCACGGGCACCGCGGACGAGGCCGTTGCAGTTTTCAATGGCTGAGCCATTTTCCTATCAAGCGCCGGCCGCCGAAGCGGCTTTCGACTTAAAAGAGCAGGGGTCGAGGTTTCTGGCCCGCCTGGCGCCTTGCGCGACTCCTGATGAAGCCGCCTGCCACCTCGTGGCGCTTAAGCGGCGTTATCATGACGCGACCCACGCCTGCTGGGCGTGGCGGTGCGGTTGGGGCGAAGCGCTTCGCGAACGTTGCAGCGACGCGGGAGAGCCGTCGGGGACCGCCGGGCCGCCCATCCTCAAAGCGTTGCAAGAATCGGTGGTCAGCGACGCGTCGTTGGTCGTCGTGCGCTACTTTGGAGGGACCAAGCTCGGCACCGGCGGGTTGGCGAGGGCATACCGCGAAGCGGCGCGCGGAGCCGTCGCCTCGGCGAAGCTGGCAATCCGCGTGCTGACGTCAACCATCTGTTGCCAGATGCCCTACGGCGCGCAGGGCGCCTTCCGCCACTTCGCCAACAAGAGCGGCGCGAAGCTGGGCGATGAGAGATTCGGAGAGGAGTGGAGCGTGGAAGCCATCGTCCCGATGGGAGCGCTTCGGGACTTCGAGGCCGGGCTTATCAAACTCAAGGAATCATGGAAAGGAGAGGTGCGATGGAGATCGAAGTAAAGGTCCCCGTTGAGAGCCTGGAGGCCGTCAGAGAGAAGGCCCGGTCTCTTGGCTATGCGCTCGCGGCAGAACGGCACTTTGAGGGCAACATCCTCTACGACTACCCGGGGCGGCCGCTTGGCGCCGTCGGCTGCCTGTTGCGCATCCGGCAGACTCCGCGAGGCGGGCTTCTCACCTTCAAGGGAAAAGTGGTCCAGCATGAAAGCTACAAGGTCCGGCCCGAACACGAGACCTGGTGCGACGACGCGGACGCCGCGCGACAGATTCTCGATGCCATAGGCCTTCGCCCCTTCTTCAAGTACGAGAAATACCGCGAGGAGTACCGCGCCGGAGAGGCGATGCTCTGCCTGGACGAACTTCCATTCGGGAATTTCCTCGAACTTGAGGGGCCGCCGGAGGCGATCGAAACGCTGGCCGACGCGCTCGGACTTAACCGGGACAGCTTCAGCAAGAGGTCCTACGCCGACCTGTACGCCGAGCACTGCCGCGCGCAGGGCCAGCCGTTCGGCGACATCCTGTTCAAGGGCCGGCCCGATGGAAATCCATGAGGCGGTTGTTCTCTGCGCTGGGCTTGGAACCCGGATGCGCCCCATCTCGGAGCGCGTCCCAAAGCCCTGCGTTCCGTTTCTGAACCGCCCCATTTTGCACTGGATACTCGACGGCCTCGCCGCGGCTGGCGTCAAGCGGGTGTTTATCAACCTCCACCACCGGGGCCAGGAAGTCGCCGCCTGCGCCCGCGCCCACGAGGCAAAACTTGAGCTTCGCTTCTCGCGGGAGCCTGAAATCCTCGGAACGGCTGGCGTTTTCTGGCCAATGCGCGGCCTTTTCAAAGGCGAGGCCTTCTTCGTCGTCAACGGAGACCTTTTTTGCGACCTGCCTCTGGCGGCTCTGGCGGCGAGGCTTGGCCAGGCCCCGGAGGCGCTGGCGGTACTTGCGGTGCGCCCAATGCCCGACGGCGCCGCGTACACGCCCCTTGAAGCCGATTCTCGCGGAGTGCTCAAAGAGTTCGGAAAGGGCGCCAGCCACTTCACCGGCGTGTACGCCGCGAGGCGCGAACTGCTTGGCCGCCTTTTGGGGCCGGGCCCAAAAGAGTTGGCCAGCGACCTTTTGCGCCCGCTGCTTCCCTCGGGAGTGGTTCGCGTCCTTCGATGCGACGGCAGGTGGTTTGATCTCGGCACGCCGCGCTCGTTCCTGGATGCCTCTTTGGCGGCCCTGGAAGAGATTTCCCGCTCTTGCCTTCCGGTTCCCAAAGGAAGCCGCCTCGAATCCCGCGCCGGCTTTCCGGTTCTGCGGCACGAGCGCGCTTGGATTTCCATGGACGCCTCCATGACCGGGCCTGCGGTCTTCGGAGAAGGCGTCCGCGTGCCGGAGCGCTGCCGGGTTGGCCGGTCCGTGCTGCTTCCCGGAACGGTTCTCGAAGAGGGCGAACGGCTGGACGGCACTCTCGCCCTTTGCGACATCAAAGTCCCAGTCGGCGTGTGACGGCATTCGCTGAGGGAATGGAGTGATTAGTGACTAGTGCTTAGTGGCAAGTGTCCGTTCATCATAGCCACCGTTCACCAATCACCATTCACAAGTCACCAGCCACCATTCACTATTCACCAGTCACTTCTTATTTCCCGTGCTTCTGGAAATATGCCTGCGAGCCTTGCGGATCGGGCTTCATCGTGTCGTCTCCCGGTTTCCAGTTCGCCGGGCAAACCTCGCCGGTCTTCTTGACGGTCTGCACGGCCTGAAGCGAGCGGAGAGTCTCCTCCACGTTGCGCCCTATGCCGAGATTGTTTACCGTCGCGTGCTGGATGATTCCCTCGTCGTCAATGATGAAGAGACCGCGAAGCGCGACGCCGCCCGCCAGAACGTCGTAGTCGCGCGACATGTCCTTGTTAAGATCCGACACGTGCGGGAACGGCAGCTTTCCAAGCCCGCCCTGGTTTCGCGGCACGTGCTGCCAGGCGAGGTGGACGAACTGGCTGTCAATCGAAACGGCCAGCACCTCGGCGCCCAGCTTCTGAAACTGCCCGTGGGCGTCGGCGAATGCCGTTATCTCCGTCGGGCAGACGAAGGTGTAGTCGAGGGGATAAAAGAAAAGAACGACGTACCTGCCCTTGTAGTCAGAGAGCTTCACCGTTTTGAAAGAGCCGTTCACTACCGCCGTCGCCGAAAATTCGGGGGCCTTTTGTCCTACCAGCGCCATCGTTTCCTCCGTTTGAAATGGCCGTCGGGTTTGTGCTTTCCTCTGGACCGCGCCTTCCGCATGTCCCTCTCGCTTTAGGAACGATTCTGCCCGGCGGCCTATTCCCGGAGCAATGACGATTGGATTCGCGAGGGACGGGGTTCCGCCCCCGCCCGCGCGAACGCATGCGCCGTGAAGGCCCCCCTATTTCACGATGAACGACACGGTGGCGGAGTTGCCTCGCGCGTCGCGGGCGCAGGCGCTGTGTTCTCCCGGTTTCAATGGCCAGAGAAGCGGTTCATCGGAGTTGCAGCGCCCGGCTTCAGCACCATCCACCTCCCAAACGACCCGTCTCGGCGCACCGGAGGCGGCGACTCGCAACGGCAGCGCTTGAAACTGGGACCGCAGGGTCGGGTCAATGAGATAGATGGCACCCTCCGGCGGGTTCGTCACCGCAAACAGAGGCTCGGCGGGCTCTCGCTTTTGCGCAGCGGTTGGCCGCCCAGGTTGATCCTTACGCACGCCATTTCCACCCTTGGCCAGCGCCCAGTTTTGATATTGAGCGGGCCAGTCCACGACGACTTTCCCAGAACTATGAGTGTGCCAACTGCATGGCGGAGGGACGTCCCCTGGCGCGAGCCTCTCATTGAGAGTTGCGGGGCAAGCGCTCGTGGCTTTGAGGCCAGAAAGCGTGCACAGCGTCACCGGAACGAAGCCCGCCGGGACTTCGGCCAGCGGAGGATCGGCCGGGCCGGGAAAACGTCCAAGCACTCTTTTTTCGGCCGCCAGCATCACGTCGTGAAATACCGGCCCGGCGCCCATCACGCCGGATGAGCCCGTCAACGGGCTGTGGTCGAAGTTTCCGACCCAGACGCCGACCGTTACCTCTCTCGTGTAGCCGATCGTCCAGTTGTCGTGGTATGCCTGAGAGGTGCCGGTCTTAGCGGCAACCGGAAATGGAAAGTCGAGCGAACCGCCGTGGCCGAAGACGAAGGCGCGCGCCGAGGCGTCGGAGATAATGTCCGTGACGTAGTAGGCCGCCTCGTTTGAAAAGGCGCGCCTTGGCACGACGCCGCTCTCCCTGTCGCGAGGCAGAAGCGACTTCGGCGCAACGTAAAGTCCGCCGCGCGCGAGCGCTGAATAGGCGGCGCAAAGCTCGTCCAGCCTCACCTCCGCGTCGCCGAGCGTCAGGCCGTATCCGTAGTAATCGGCGTTTCGCGAGAAGGTCGTGAAGCCGCAAGCCCTGCACCGTTCCAGCAGATTCGCAACGCCGACGCGCGAGAGGAGCCAGACGGCGGGGACGTTGACAGAACCGGCCAGCGCGGAGCGCGCCCTCAAAGGCCCGCGAAAGACGCCGTCGTAATTTCTCGGACTGTAACTGACGCCCTGCTCGGCCGTCGGGAAGTGGCTCGGCACGTCGGGCAGCACAGAGGCCGGGCTGAAGCCGCGCTCGAAAGCGAGCGCATAGGTAAAAGGCTTGAGCGCGGAGCCGGGCTGCCTCGGCTCCATCGCGCCGTCAATCGCGCCGCCGTGTTCCGGGTCGAAGTAGTCGCCAGACCCTTCCCAGGCGAGCCACTCGCCGCTCGCGTTATCGAGCACCACGACCGCCGCGTTGTGAGCGCAATGTTCCAGAAGCCTCTTGCGCTGCGCCCTTAAAATCCCCTCCACTTCGCGTTGAAGATCGAGGTCTAGCGTCGTGCGCAGTTCAGGCGGCGGCGCGTCTCCGGCTTCGGAGAGGACCTTCTCTACGAAGTGCGGAGCCTCGAAGGGGCGGGCGATGCGCTTGAACGAGAGCCGTTCGTTGAGGGCGTTTTCATAAGCGGCCCGGCCGAGAAAGCCCGACCGCCTCATGAGGGACAGTACGAGCTTCTGCCGCTTCTGCGCCGAGGCGAGGTGGCGGTACGGATCGAGCGCCGTGGGGCTCTGCGGGAGCCCCGCGAGAAACGCAGCCTGCGCGGGCGTCAGCGACGAGGCCAAAACGCCGAAGTAGCCGAGCGCCGCCGCCTGCGCCCCGGCGTACTGGTTGCCGTACGGCGCGAGGTTCAGGTAGAGAGCGAGAATCGCCCGCTTCGTCATGCGGTGTTCCAGCCGCAGCGCCAGCACCATCTCTCCGAGCTTGCCTCCAACGCCCCGCTTGCGGTTCATGAGCTGTTTCGCCACCTGCTGCGTCAGCGTCGAGCCGCCCTCGGCGAACCTCATCGCCCGAAGGTCGCGCCAGAGCGCCCTTGAAAGCGCCAGCGGGTCAACGCCGGGATGGTAAAAGAAGCGGTGGTCCTCCGCGGCGAGCGTCGCGTCCATGAGCGTCTGCGGAAGAGCTTCCGGCGCGAGCCATCCGCTGCGCGACTCCTTTTGCGAAAGCGACTCGTAGAGAAGCCGGCCCTCCCTGTCCGTCACCTTCACCGAACGATACGGCGCGAAATCCAGGAGGCCCTCCGGCAGCCGCCCCATCCGCAGCCACGCCAGCGCGCCCGCCAGCGCCACCGCGCACGCGATCACGACAATTGTTCCTCGCTTGCGAAGCGCCTGCATAGCACTATGCGCAGAACCACTCGAAAGATCGGCCGAGCTTTTAGGGGTCTCCCCGGCGTGCGCGGCCTTACCCCGATCACGAGCCACGTTTCCCCCGCATCCCCGCGTCAGTAGTGATAGCGGGCTTGAAGGAAATCTATTCTTCCCGCGCTGGCAAGGTAGACGACGCGATGTTCTTCAGTGAGGCGGCGCGACCAGGCGCCAGAGGCAAGGTGCTTGAGGGGTTCGGGCTTGCCAATGCCAGCGAAGAGATCACGGCTGGCGGCCTCGACAATTGCCAGCACGCGGAGCGCCACCTTGCGATTGGTTTGGACCCAGAACTTGAGGCCCTCAGCAAACTCGGGCTGAAAGACCGTCACTCTTTCCGCCGCGACTCGCGAACCGGACCTGCCTACGCTACTTGTCAAGGCCCGGTTTCTCCCTCAATGCGCGGACGGACAAAGGAGGAGTCTTTTTTGCCTTGGCCCGCCCCGGGGCTTTCATCAGGCGCTCCGCGTTGCGAGGCGACCTCGGAAGATGGGCGGTTTCGAGCAGGCTCTCAAGTTCTTCGGCGGACACCAGGGCGACATCTTCCGCGTTGCGCCTCTTGATGACCACCGCCTCGCGAGAGGAGGAAACGAGGTTGCAAAAAGCCGCCAGTCTTGCGCGAACATCCGTGTATGTAGTTACTACGGTAGCCATTGAGCACTCCTCCTCGACCTGTACAGGGGCAATGTACGCCTTCCCACGGTGGCTGTAAAGAGCGCGGCGCTCCGTATAGAAAGACAAATGCAAACTTGACGCGGTGACTCTCTGGCTCCAATCGCGGGATTATGGTTTCGCGCGTTTGTGACAAAGCTGTCGCCGCGAAAAGCAAAGGGGCGTCCCGCAACGGTGGGGGCGGGACAAATGCCCCGTCCTACTTGCGGCCTCTGGCCACCATGAGGTCGAGGTCCTCCTTGAGGCTCTGGAGGTCCTCCTCGTGCTCGACCTCCTGTTCGAGAATCGTGAGCGCGAGGTTATAGGTCACCATGTCCTTGTCCTTGGTGGCGTCCATCAGCTTCTTGTAAGTTGATATGGCACACTGCTCGCCTGCAATATTCTGGTCAAGGATCGTTACGACGTAGGGGTCCTCCGGCGCATCATAGGCACAAGGGCTTAGCTTGAACCACTGCTTCGGGTCTATGGCCGGCGTCCCGCCGAGTTGAATGATGCGCGCCGTGAGCAGCGTGGCGTGGTTGAGCTCCTCCGTCGCGTGCAGCGTAAGTTCGGCGGCGACGGCGTCCTTCATGGGCCCCTTTATGATCTTGGCCCCCAGCCAGTATTGGTAGTAGGCCAGCCACTCGCTGGCGTAAGCCGCGTTCAGCAAGCCCAGAAGCTTGCCCACTTTCATTCCGATGATTTCGCGTCCTCTCGTTCCCATGGGATCCTCCTTCATGATAACGGTATGACACCGGCTTCGCCGAGTCAAGCAACTTCGTGGATGGAAAATGATCGCGGAAGGCGAGCCTTTAATCCGCCGGCCGGCCACGTGGTCCACGCATCAACCGTCCTCCCGCCCCCTCACTTCGGGAACGAGGGCCGCCGGCAGCGTGACGATGAACGTTGAACCCTTGTTTGGCGCGCTCTCGACGCGGACGTCTCCGCCGTGCTGGCGCACGATGCCGAGGCTCACCGAAAGTCCCAGACCGGTGCCCTTCCCGCGCGGCTTCGTCGAAAAGAACGGGTCGAAGATGTTCGGCAGAACGTGGGGCGGGATGCCACAGCCGTCGTCGCTGACGGCCACGTGGACAAAACCCTTCTCGCGGTCGGGCCATGCCTTGATGGCGACGTGGCCGCCCTTTTGGACCGCGTCCAGGGCGTTCAGAAGAAGGTTGAGGAAAACCTGGCTGAGGGACTGCCGGTCGCCGTGGATCGGCGGCAGCGTGGACGGCACACCGAGTTCGATCTTCGCGCCCTGAAGCTTGATCTGGTTGGCGACGAGCCCCGCGGTGCTGCGCAGAAGTTCGGCCAGGTCAAGTTTCTCCGTCTTGATTTCGCTCTCCCTGGCGAAGTCCAGAAGGTTGCGGACGATCTTCTGCGCCCGCCCGGCCTGGGACACAAGGTCATTCACCATCTCCAGCCGCTCGCCGTCCGAGAGCGCCGGATAATCCTCCTTAAGCATCTCGGCGGTCAGCGTGATGTTGTTGATGGGGTTGTTGAGTTCGTGGGCTACCCCGGCGGTGAGCGTCCCGACGGCCCTCAACTTGTGGGACTGGACGAGGACATCGTGGCGGTGCTGAAGCTCGCGCATCATCGTGTTCATCGCGACGGCCAGGTCCGAAAACTCGTCCCTGTACCACCTCGCCGGCTTGATGGGCGTGAAGTCGCCCATGGCTATGCGCTGGGCCGTGGCGGTAAGCCTGCCCAACGGCCCGAGCATTTGTCTAGCGAGAAAGTTGGCTATAAGAACCAAAAGCGCGAGAAGCACGACGAGAAAAACGAGCGTCCATTTTTTGAAAAGGGTGAGAGTGGAGTTCACCTTGCTGCGTTCCTTCTGGGCCAACTGCAGGGCGAAATCCACCATCAAAGAGCCGTTGCTTCGCAGATCGCTCTCGATGCCGGACCGCTGTTGCTCCATGGCCGCTGGATTCGCGTGGACCTTTTCCAGCCTCGCTACGAGCTGCTGGTAGAGCTTCAGGTGCTCCTGCATGAGTTTGAGATCGGAGGCGGGCAGGACCTTTCCAGCTTCGGCCTGGGCGTCATCCAAGAGCTTTCGAGAGTTCTCCACGTGCTCCATCAGGTCCGTAAGGCCGGTGCCGTAGAGGAAGTAGTTCTTTTCAAAACGCCGTGCCTGCTGGATTTCCATCGTGTAGCGGTCGGCCACCTCGAGAAATCGCAGGCGCACCTCCAGGCGCGAAAGCATGACCCAGGCGGCCGCCGTCACCGCCGCCGAGAGAAAGAAAAGGGAAAGGAAACCGAGGATCAGCCGCGTCCTGATCGAAATGCCGGGGCGCTCAAGGAGCGCCTTTTGAAGGCGAAGGTCCGTAACGCCGGCACCGGATTGTTCTGGCGGGGCCGGAGCCATGGCGTCCATCACTGATCGGCGGCCACGCTTGCTTCGGCGATGCCCTTGAAGCCGAGCGCCGAAGCGGCTTTGGCGATGACGTCACGAAGCTCCTGCGGCTTAAACGGCTTCGCGATGAAGTCGAACGCGCCCTTGGCCAGCGCTTCGCGCGCCACCTCCACCGTCGCGTAGCCGGTGATCATGATCACCTTCGTCTCCGGACTCTTGCCGAGGACCCGTTCCAGCACCTCTATGCCGTCAATATCCTCCATTCGGATATCGGTGACCACGACGTGAAAATCCTTCTCGGCGATGCGCTTGAGCGCAGCGGCCGGCGCCTCGAAGACCTCCACGTCGCACCCAACCTTGGCCAGCGCGGGCTGCAACCGTTTGCCAACGATCGGTTCGTCGTCGAGCACCAGGACCTGAAGCCTCTCACTCATGTCCGTTTCTCCAATCATTACGGTTCGGACGTTTGTTCGCGATCACGAGCCACGTTCCCGGCGATGAATCACAGATCCGCCGGTTTCGTCACCCGAAGCGCCTCGTGGATCTTCCTCCGCTCCATGTTGGCCTTGAAGACCAGCGCCAGTATGAGCCCGGCGCCGCCGATGCCAGCCACGAAAAGAAGAGCCGTGCTCAGCCCCTCGAACCAATGGTCCAGGCCAGGATCAAAAGCAATCCACTGGAGCTTTCTGAGATAGACCGGTATGGCGGACATCCGGCTCAGCACGCACAGGAGGATCACGCTGCCCATCACCGTGCGGATCATGACCTCTTTGACCACCTTGGTGCCGTAGGTCCCGACGTACACGCCGATGATGGAGCCCAGCAAAAGCAGGAACGCCAGGCGCAGGTCAACCATGCCCTGGTAAGCGTAGCTCAGCGCGGCCAGCCCTCCGCCGAATGCGGCCAGAAAAAGCTCCGTGCCCGGCGCGACCGATGTCGGCACGCCGAAGAGGTAGATCATCGCCGGCACGCCGAGGAAGCCTCCGATCGCGACCGTTCCGTCAAGGTATCCGATGCCGAAGCCGACCAGGAGAACGAGCCACAGCGAGACCCTGACGTCCGCGACCGGAAAATTCACGTAAGGATGCAGCGGCATTCGCGCCAGGAAATTCGCCATCTTCATGGAGGGCCCCGAATCGTCCTTGGAGCCGGAGCCGAGGGCGTCCCTAAGGATGAAGATCCCGACGAAAGCGAGCACGCCGACAAAGACGGCGCTGATATAGAAATTTGACATGGCTTTCGCCGCTCCGGCCACCTGGGCGCCCTCTTCCCCGCTGGCGCCCTTGAAGAGAAGGCCATTGATCCAGACCGCGAAGCGCACCGCAACCAAAGCTGGGATCATCAAATAGAAGGCGAGCTTCTTGTCAACGTTGCCGAGCTTCGCGTGCTTGATGGCGCCCATCATGTTGTTTCCAAGCCTGTGCGCCACGTTGCTGCCGACCGCCACGACGCCGGAGACCCCCAGGTTCATCATGCCGGGGGTCATGAAAAACGCTCCGCCACTTCCAGTGAAGCCGCTCAACACCCCGCCGATAAAACCCAAGAGGACGACGATCAGGGCGCTTTGCCAAGTGAGTTGTATGAACACGTCCCCCAAAATTCCCGGCATGATTGCTCCCCTACAACAGAGAATCCGCGATGACATGGACAGCGCTGTTCATTCCAGCTTCAGAAGCCTCAAGACCAAAGAGGCCACGGTCCCATAGAGCGCCGCGACCAGAGGCGCCATGACGGCGACCATTCCCACCGCCGCCCACGGATGGCCCTTGTGGAAAGGCCCCCCAAGAATATCCAGCACCGTTTCCTGGTGAGTGAATAAAAGCCCGTAACACAACGCCACCAAAGCCGCGTAACCCAGGAGCTTGGAAATTTCCTTCGTTCCAAAGCGCAGTTTGACGCCAAGCTCGCCGGTGGTGATCACCGGCGCCTTCACCTGGCCGCCCAGAAAGGAGGTGATCTCGCGGGTCATGCGCTTGCGGGCGGATTCGCCTTTGCCGAGGAAAAGATCGCCTACGACGACAAGGCTGTAAGGCACCGTTGGGCTGATGGCGGCCGCAAGATGGTCGCGGTTCCCGGAAACCGTCTGTCCCCCGCCGGACTTGCCGCCGCCCACAAGAGCCTCCAGCGTGGATTGAAAGGCGATGTCCTTTTCCGCGATGGCCTTGTCGGCGACGTCGTCCTCGATGCCTCCGGTCGCGCGCTTCATGACTGGCGCCGCCGGGACCGAGACGGCCTGGGCCGCCTTCTGCGTCTCCACCGCCGCGGGAATGAACCTGAGAAGCTCGACGGCGGCGTCCCACCGCCTGGCCAATTCGTTCACCTGCTTGAAGGCTTGCGAGCCCGGCGAAAACCGCTCCTCTATCCAGAGAATGTTGGTGTTGGCCATCGTGCACCGGACGCCACGGCAGCCTGGAATATCCTTCAGAACATCCGGGATAAGGGGCGCGAGTTTGGCCTGGCGCGGCATGTACGTGACCGTGACGGCGCCTTCGCTCGATCGCACGGTTAGCTCCGCGTCCTGCAAACGCTCGTCCAGCGCCAGCCGAATTCTCGCCCTCGCGCGAAGAAGCCTCTCCTCCATGGCGGCGAGGCTTGAGGGGGTGGGCTGAAAATCGGGAAGCTGGGCGAAAGTGCAGAGGGCCGTCGCCGCGTTTTCGATACCGACCTTCTCCAGGTTGACTACGAAGTCGTAGCGCCGCGCGTCGTCCATGTCAACGCCGTGGACGAAGTGCACCCAGGCGCGGATGTCCTCGTCAATCTCCTTTAGAAACTTTTCGGCCTTCTCCTGGCCGAGCTTGAGCCGCTGCATGACGGCTTCCAGCCGCTGGGTTTCCTCGGGCACGACCTTGATGCGCAGAACGTGGCTGACGCCGGGCAGAAGAAGATGGCCGGCCCTGCCGTAGTAAACCGTCTTTCCTTCGCTGGCTTTTTCGCAAATGGCGGCGGTGGCGACGGCCAAGTAGCGCTCTCTCAGCCTCGCCATGCGCTCTTGCACGGCCGGCTTCTTGATCATGGCCACTTCCAGCTTGCCGACGGGAATGCCAGCCTCGTTGGCCTTGGCCACGATCTCTTCACGGCTCACGAAGTCATAACCAAGTTTTTGGGCAAGTTCCCTGGCCAGGCGCTCGCCGCCGCCGAAAGGCAGCCCGGAAACGAAAATGATGGGCATCTCCCCCCTCCGTAATAGCGAAAGGCGGCGCGCCTCTTCTCCGCTCCTCCGCGTCTGGACATTATAGTGCGGCCTTTTCCGGCTGAAAGTCAAATGCGCCGCATTCCGGCTACGCAGGAGCCGGGGGAAATGGCCCATGGCGGGCGTCACGGTTGCGGGGTAATGACGTATCTAAGTGGCGGAATAAAGTGCCGCTAACTCCGGCACTCCGGCACTCCGGCACCCAGAAGCCCCGGCGCCTGGCGCGAACCGCCCAAGTTGTGCCATATTGTGCTGGCGGCCAGGCACCCTGGCGGCGGAGGTTGAAATGCAATATAGGACAATGGGGAAGACCGGAATCGAGGTTTCGGCGGTTGGTTTCGGCACATGGGCGGCCGGCGGCAATATGTGGGGGCCGCAGGATGACAAGACCACGCTCGATGCTTTCAGGCGGGCGTGGGACCTCGGCTGCAACTTCTTCGATACCGCGGCTGTTTACGGCGACGGCCACAGCGAGGAGCTTTTGGGGCGCTTCATGAAGGAGACGCGCCACAGGCCCATCCTGGCCACGAAGATTCCGCCCCTCACCTACGAGTGGCCGGCGCGCGAAGGGACAAGGCTTCGGGACGCCTTCCCCAGAGGCCACATCGTTTCCCAGACTGAAGCGAGCCTGAAGCGGCTCAAAGTGGATTGCGCGGACATTCAACAGCTCCACGTCTGGACGGAGGCGTGGGCCAATGAGGACGAATGGTATGACGCGCTGACGCGCCTCAAGGAGCAGGGCAAGATAAGGTTCATCGGAATCTCGCTGAACAGCTTCGATCCCGATTCGGGCCTTGAAGCCGCCCGCTTGGGGCGCGTTGACGTTTTCCAGACCGTTCATAACATCTTCGAACAAGCGCCCGAGGACAACCTTTATCCGCTCTGCATTGAGAAGGGCATAGGGATAATTGGCCGGGTTCCCTTCGATGAATCGAGCCTGACCGGCAAGCTGTCCAAGACCACCCGGTTCCCGCCCGATGACTTCCGCGCGCGTTACTTCAAGGGGCCGCGCCTTTCAGAGACGGTTGACCGCGTGGAGGCCCTGAGATGGCTCGTGCCTGGCCACGCGGCCTCAATGCCCGAAGCGGCGCTCCGTTTTTGCCTGAGCCACAAGGCGGTCTCCACGGTGATTCCGGGAATCAGAAATATCCAACAAGCCGAACAGAATCTGGCCGCGGCCGACAAGGGGCCTCTGCCCAATGAC
>JBBIMN010000027.1:0-2029 GCA_037444385.1 Acidobacteriota bacterium
GACCGAGGCCACGCCGTCTTCCGGTTTCATGCCCGGCATCGGGTAGTAGTTCAAGGAGCGCGCGACTCCGGCGATGTCCGGATAGATGTAATTTCCGTGGCTGCGCCCCACCACCTGCTGGATGACGACCGCCATCTTTTCTTCTTCGAGACGGTTGGGGGTTGATTCGATGTAGGCTTTGGCGTCCGAATGGTAGGTGGAGGCATAGACGCGCTTGACGGCCCCGCAAAGCTCGGCCAGCCGGGTTTCGATGTCCTCATTGTTGTTGGGGATCATATAGGTCTCGTAGATCCCTGCGAAGGGCTGGTAGGAGGCGTCCTCAAGCAGGCTCGACGAGCGCACGGCCAGCGGATAGCGCACCCAATCAAGAAAAGTCCACAGGTTCTCGATGACCTCCCTTGGCAGTTCGGCGTCGAGAAAGGCCTGAGTGATTTTTTCGTCGTCGGTCTCCTTCATCGCGAAAGCGAGCAGGCCGGAGGTCTCCATGAACTGGTCGAAGACGCCGGTCGCCAAAACCGCCGTGGGCGGAACGACGATGCGGACGCCTTGAAAGCGGTTCTCTATGTCGTACGTGGCGAGCAGGGAGTTTATGAAGGCCAGGCCACGGCCCTTGCCGCCGAGTGAACCGGCGCCGATTCGCACGAACCCGCTGCCCCCCTCGAACGTGCCCATGGAGAACTCGGCGACGATGCCGGCTTTGGAACGCTCGCGGTGTTCACTAAGAATCGCCAGAAGCCGCTCGCGGATCTTTTCCGCGTCCTTCGGTTCGGCGCACAGGGCGGCGCCAAAAGCCTCGGCGAGCGCAAACTCCGTTCTGGCCATCAGCCACGTGCTGAGGTCGTGAAGGCTTGCGTGGTGAAGGAGGCACTCCGGGGGAGCGGCCTGGATCGCCCATTCGAGATCGCGCAGGCCGTTGGCCCGCGAAACCATCGTTCCACCGGGACGCTTGAAGACGAATTCGCCGAACCCCAGATAAGACTGCATGAATTCCCTGAGATCCGAAAGGAGGCTTGGGGAATGCTTGTCCAGAAATTGCACGCCCGCCTCGTTGGCTACTTCATGGTTGTCGGAGCCGGACTGCATGAGAATCGGGACGTCCGGCGTCCGCTCCCTGGCCATTGCGGCGAAGCCATGTCCCGCGCGCTTGTCCAACTTTCCATTCCTTGGAAAAGAGGCGTCCAGGATGATTCCCAAAAGGTCATTCCGGTAGCGTTCATAGATGGCCGCTCCCTCCTCGTAGGAAGTGGCCAGAAGAATCTTCGGGCGCGCGCGCATGCGCACCATCCGCTGCATCGGGTTGACGGCCTTTGCCATCAGGGACTGGGTCTGCTTCACGATCTCCGTATAGAGCATCGGAAGGTAAGACGAGTAGAACTGGACAGAGTCCTCGATGAGTATAAGGCTCTTCACCCCCGCCGTGCGCGCGTCGTGCCACGCGTTCTGGCGGTCTTCGACGTACTTGATAATGGCCAGGAAGAGGCGCACGTCGCCGAGCCAGACAAAGACCCTCTCGATGCCGCAAAGCCCCTCCATTTGTTGGAGCAGGTTGACCTCCCTGGCATTAGAGGCCAGAAGAACCACCGGAAGATCCGGGGCCATTTCGTGGACCGCCGCGCCAAACTCGCGGACGTTCATTTCTCCTACCCGGGGCATGGAGATGACCAGGTCGAAAGATTCCGACCGCAGCCTCTCCAGGGCCTCCTGGGCCGTCGAAACCCTTTCAAGCGAAGGCGTGAACCTGAGGTTGAGTTCAAGGTATTCGGAGAACAGCATGTCCGAGAGGCGGCCGTCCTCGATGAACGTATAGCGGTCGTAGAGGCTGGTAACCAGAAGAACGTTGTTTACTCGCCTGGGCATCAGGGAGTCAAAGGAGACATCAGTATGCTGCGGCGAACCTAGTATGGAGTCGAGCCCCCAGTCGCGCATGGAGAATTTCCCTCTTTCAGATTGCCACCGCGAACGGATGCGGCGGATGGCCCGCTTGATAATATCACAAGGCCATGCGGAACCGCGCCGCCAGCGGTCCTAT
>JBBIMN010000027.1:2039-4627 GCA_037444385.1 Acidobacteriota bacterium
ATCGGCACGGAAGAAATTCCTGCCTTGTAGTATACTGCGGGCGCAGTATGCCGAAGCCCTCCCATTCCTTTGGGAATGGTGGCCGCCGGGCGGGTGAGCATAGGGAGCAGCGCCGTGATGGCAGGAAAAAGCCGTGGCCAGGCCAAAGAGCTGCAATGCCTTTTCAAGATCGCCGAGATCCTGGTGAGAAAAGACGTCTCGCTTGAAGAGATTTTCGCGGGAGTTCTGGAGGAGCTCCCAAAGGGGATGCAGCATCCTGAAATCTGCAAGATCCGCATCACTTTTCAAGACGCCATGCACGAGTCGGAGGGTTTTGAACAGAGCCCTTGGTGTTTGCGCGCGTCTCTCTTGAACCAAGGCAGGGTATCGGGCGCGCTGGACGTGACTTACCTCGAGAACCGCTCTCTTTATGGAGAAACGCCGTTTCAGCTCGAGGAGAGGAAGCTGGTTGAAATTGTTGCCCAGAAACTCGGCCAAGCGCTTGGCGCCGCAGGCGCCTCCGTTCCGGATAAAATCGCCGTTGCCGCCGGGACTGGCACTACCGTCCAGGGAAAGCCGGAGTGGCGCTTCATCATGGACCTGCTCAAAGAGACTGACGGCGGCCTGCACAAGCGCATCCTCAGGCGCCTCATGAACCACATGACGAAGCTGGGCATACCGGGGGTCCAGGACCTGATCATGCAGTTCGACCCGGCTATCTACGCAGAGCGGGAAAGGGAGTCCAGGGGCGCCAATCAGCCTCTTCCAAAGAGGGATCCCGCTTTTTTGGAAAAGACATCGGAAGAAATAGTCCGCGTGGCGGCAATGGCGCTCAGCGAGGAGGAACTGGCGCTACTTATAAAGCAGTGGGTGCGCCAGGACAAGCTGGGTTTTTTTGCTCTCGCGGTCGAAAAGCGTGACATTTCTCTCGTCGAGATAAGCGACATAGTGGACCGCCTCTGCCGTGACACTCGCGAGGGTGACTCGGCGCTCTCCCCGGCGGATGAAATGAACGTCCGCGTGGCCCTCACGCGGCGCTTTTTGACGGACAGCCTGCCGTTCATCGGGGTCGCGAAGGAGAATATCTCCGTGCATGATTTCGGCCGGCTGTTGAGGCGGGTGGCGGGGCCGGCGAGCGGCAACGGCAGGCTTGGAGGCAAGGCGGCGGGCCTTATACTCGCGGCGCACGTTTTGCGCAACCTCGGGAAAGACGCCCCGCTTCTGGCCAAGGTTAAGGTTCCGCGGACCTGGTACTTGGCATCGGACGGGCTCTTCGATTTTGTCCACTACAATTCTCTGGAGGATCTTCAGAGCTTCAAATTCGCCAGCATTGAAGAGGTTCGGCACAACTACCCCTACCTTGAGCAAGTATTCAAGAACTCATTCTTTCCTCCCGAGATGGCGAACCAGTTGCGGGTCGCCATAGAAGACATGGGCAATGACCCGCTGATTGTCAGGTCGTCGAGCCTCCTGGAAGATAGCGAGGGCTCGGCTTTCTCGGGCAAGTACAGGAGCCTTTTCCTGGCCAATACTGGAGACCGCCAGCATCGCCTGGAAGCGCTGATGGATGCCATAGCGGAGGTATACGCCTCCATATTCGGTCCCGACCCCATCCAGTACCGCAAGGAACGCGGCCTCCTGGACTTCATGGAGGAGATGGGGATCATTATTCAGCAGGTGGTCGGGAGGCGCGTTGGCAAGTACTTCTTCCCGGCATTCGCGGGCGTTGCCTTTAGCCGCAACGAATTTCGGTGGTCGCCAAGGATTCGCAGGGAGGATGGCATCCTGCGGATAGTCACTGGCCTCGGGACGCGTGCCGTGGACCGGGTTGGGGATGATTTCCCCGTGCTCGTGTGCCCCGGCCAGCCGAACCTCAGGGTAAATGTCACGCCGGAGCAGGTGGCGCACTATGCCCAGCGGTACATTGACGTTCTCAACCTTGAGACGGGCCGGTTTGAAAGCCCCAGCATTGCAAGCGTACTGCGCGAAGTGGGGGATGAGTTTCCGGTTCTTGAGAAGGTGCTCTCCGCTTACGAGAACGGCTCCCTTAGAAAGCTGCTGCGTGGCATGGCGGACCCGGAGAAGCAGGACCTTGTGGTCACTTTTTCCGGGCTCGTTGAAGACACCGATTTCGTCAAGCAGATGGGGGGCGTCCTGGCGCTTCTCCAGAAAACGTTGGGCGTCCCGGTTGACCTGGAGTTCGCCCACGACGGCAAAGACCTTTACATCCTCCAGTGCCGTCCTCAGAGCCGCGCCGGAGACGAAGACCACGTGAAAATACCGCCATGGATTCATGACGGCCGGAAGCTCTTTTCGGCGGACAGGTACGTAACCAATGGGCGGGTGACCGGAGTGCGCTACATAGTCTACGTGGACCCGAACGAATACTCGTTGCTTCCTTCGAGCGGCCATATGAGCGCAGTGGCCGATGTGGTCGGGCGCCTTAATTCGGCTCTGCCCAAGCGCTCGTTCATTCTCATCGGCCCTGGAAGGTGGGGGAGCCGCGGGGATCTCGCACTGGGCGTTGGCGTGACCTATTCGGCCATAAGCAACACGCAGATGCTGATAGAGGTGGCGCGCCGGAAGGGCAATTACGTTCCCGACCTCTC
>JBBIMN010000027.1:4637-13684 GCA_037444385.1 Acidobacteriota bacterium
CTGCTCCAAGACAAGGTTTTCGCCCTTTTCGGGCCGGGGAGGTGGGGCACCAACGACGTAAAAATGGGGGTTAGAGTAAGCTATGAAGACATCAACCGCACGAGGGTCCTGGCCGAAATAGCCATGACAGAAGTTGGGGCCGTACCGGAGCCCTCTTTCGGCACCCATTTTTTTCAAGACTTGGTTGAAGCGAAAATCCGTTATCTGGCCCTCTACCCGGACGAAAAGGGGGCCATTTTCAACGAGGAGTTTTTCCTGCATTCTCCAAACGTATTGGAGCAGATACTGCCCGACCATGCGGAACTCGCGAAGGTCGTTCGCGTTATAGACGTAGCGCAGGTGGCAGAGGGGTGTGAGGTTCAGATTCTGATGGACGGTGACCAGGAACAAGCTCTGGGATTTTTGGCGGAAAAATCCTGATTTGTTTTCCCTGCGAACGATCTTTCCGAGTGACTCGCCCGGTCCGTAATTGACAATCCGATTGTTTTTCCGTTCATTTAACACGAACCGCATGGGCACTGCTTAGTGCGGGGATGGCCTTGGTGGCCAAATATGCCCCATTATGCGAGTAAGACTTGACAAGGCAAGACTGACGTGGTATAAAATTACTCGGTAGCCGGGGAGAAATGCCCCAGATGCGCCTCGGCATTAATAGGGGACCCTAACTAAAAGGAGACGAGCAATGGATGTGAAGAGCATGACGGCGAAGTTCATGGAAAACCTGATCGCGAAGCACCCGGCTCAACCCGAGTTCCATCAGGCTGTGCGGGAGGTTGTGGATTCGCTTGTCCCGTGCCTCCAAAAGCACCACGAGTATATTGATGCCAAGATACTCGAGAGGATGGCCGAACCGGACCGTCTCTTCATCTTCAGGGTGCCGTGGCAGGATGACAAGGGTGAAATCCACGTCCAGCGCGGTTTCCGTGTTGAATTCAACAACGCCATCGGCCCATACAAGGGAGGTCTCCGCTTTCACCCTAGCGTGAACTTGGGCATACTGAAGTTCCTTGGCTTCGAACAGATCCTCAAGAACAGTCTCACGACGATTCCAATGGGCGGCGGCAAGGGCGGCAGCGACTTCGACCCGAAGGGCAAGTCGGACTCCGAGGTGATGCGCTTCTGCCAGAGTTTCATGAACGAGCTCTATCGCCACATTGGCGCCAACATTGACGTTCCCGCCGGCGACATCGGCGTGGGCGGCCGCGAAATCGGCTTCCTGTTCGGCCAGTGGAAGAAGCTCACGCACTCATGGGAGGGCGTGCTCACGGGCAAGGGCATCGGCTGGGGCGGTTCGCTTATCCGGCCAGAGGCCACCGGCTACGGCCAGGTTTACTTCGCCGAAGAGATGCTCAAGACCCGCAAGAAATCATTCGACGGCCTGACTGTTTCGGTCTCAGGGTCCGGCAACGTCGCCCAGTACGCGATCCAAAAAGTGAACCAGCTTGGAGGCAAAGTCATCACGGCGTCTGATTCCAACGGCTGTATCGTTGACAAGGACGGCATCAAGGGCGAGAAGTGGGACTTCATCATGGACCTGAAGAACGCCAAGCGCGGCCGAATCAAGGAGTACGCCGACAAGTTCAAATGCGAGTACCACGAAGGCAAACGCCCGTGGTTTGTTAAATGCGACGTGGCTCTGCCTGGCGCTCACGAGAACGAAATCAGCGGAGCGGAGGCGAAGGAACTCGTGAAGAACGGATGCTTCGTGGTTTCCGAAGGCGCCAACATGCCATCAACGCCGGAGGCCATAGAGGTTTACCTCCAGCACAAGATCCTCTACGGGCCAGGCAAGGCAGCAAACGCCGGCGGCGTGGCCACGTCCGGCCTCGAAATGTCCCAGAACGCAGGTTTCACCTCATGGGGCAGTGAAAAGGTTGACCACGAGCTCCACGAGATCATGAAGCGCATCCACGCAACCTGCGTGAAGACCGCCGACGAGTACGGCCAGCCCGGAAACTACGTGCTGGGCGCGAACATAGGCGGCTTCGTGAAAGTCGCGAACGCCATGATGGACCAGGGCTTGGTCTAAGGGACCACTCGCAATAAGAACCGTGAGCCGCGAGAAGGGAGGGTCCGAAGGGCCCTCCCTTGCTCTTGGCCGGCAGACCCTGGTGCAGGCGGGTGGTCATTGGGACGGAGTTTTCATTCGGCGATCAGTGCTGCTGTGAGCTTTTGATGGAGCGCTCAGGCAAACTGGAATGGACATGACAATGGAAGATCGGAGCGGAACGACAACCAGGGGACAGATCGCCACTACGCCCCATCGGTTCAGAGAACTGCTTCACAGGCTTCTATTTCATGCCAACAGGGGTTTTAACAAGCTGGAGTTTCTTCAGCAGTCTTGCTGCATTTTATTGGAGTTTTCTGGCTGTGACACGGTGGAAGTCAGGCTGGACGAGAGGGGAAAGGTAATCCGTTGCATGGTATTGCAGGCCGGGCCCGGCGAGATTCGGATTGATTGCCGTGCGCCGGTAACGGTTGACGGGGACAACTTGACAGGGCATATCTCCATTCCCGAGCGGATCATCAAATCGGCCTTGAGTGGCGGCTTCGCTGCAGCGGCGCCCTTCTTCACGCGTAGCGGGAGTTTCTGGACGGGGGACACTGCGAAGCCCGTTCTTCTGAGGGAAAAGGGCACCAGCTCAGCGCCGCCCCCTGTAGTTATCGGCGGGGAATTTTCATCCCTCGCGCTCATTCCTTTTCCAGTGGATGATGACACGGGGGGAATTGTTTCTCTTGGCAGCCGCCGCCGCGAGTTCTTCACGGTGCAGGACGTTCATTTCTATGAGGCCGTCGCCGAGACACTAGGCGTGGCCATCGCGCACCAGGGTGCGCAGTGGGCCCTGCGCGAGAGGGTTAAAGAACTGACCTGTCTGTATGGCATTGCCAGGATAACGCAGAAGCCGGGCATATCGCGAGACGATCTTTTGCGAGAGGCCGCCGCCATCTTGCCTCCCGGATGGCAATATCCGGACATCACCGTTGCGCGCATCGCTTTGGACGGCAAGACGCACACAACCACGGGATATGGAGACAGTCCCTACAAACAGACTTCAGCAATATTTGTTGACGGAGAGGCACGCGGTACGGTGGAGGTGGCCTATACGGAGGCCAGGCCAGAATTGGACGAGGGGCCTTTTCTGAGGGAAGAGAGAAAACTCATTGACGCCGTGGCCGAGAGTTTGGGGGGCGCGCTGGCGCACCAGGATGCGCAGTCGGCTTTGCGCGAGAGGGTGAAAGAACTTACCTGCCTCTATGGAATAGCGGGAGTTGCCCGCCGCCAAGGGATGGCCACGAAAGATCTTCTCGAAAGGATCGCGAGCCTTCTTCCCCAAGCGTGGCAGTATCCAGAGATCACGTCGGCCCGGATCAAGCTGGACAAAGAGTCTCATGACACGCCTGGGTTTGGGCCCTCCGCTTGGTGCCAGAACGCGCCTGTTTCCGTCGGCGGCGAGGAACGCGGCGAAGTTGAGGTCATCTACCGAGAAGAGAAGCCCCCTGCCGACGAGGGCCCCTTTTTGAAAGAGGAACGTCTCCTCATTGACGAAGTTGCCCGCCAAATTGGCCTGATCCTCGAACAGCGCGAGGCCGAGGAAGAGCATGACCGGTTGCAGGAGCAGCTACTCCACGCTGATAGGCTGGCAACGATTGGCCAGCTCGCCGCTGGCGCGGCGCACGAGCTGAACGAACCGCTCGGCAGCATTCTGGGGTTTACCCAGCTTGCTCAAAAGTGTCATGGACTTCCAGAGCAAGCGAGCCGGGATATGAACAAGATAGTGAACGCGGCGCTGCATGCGCGCGAAGTCATAAAGAAGCTCTTGATTTTCGCAAGGCAGGCGCCCCCCAAGAAGAGCCGGGTGAACCTGAACAGGCTGGTGGAGAACGGGCTCTACTTCTTGGAATCACGCTGCGGCAAGGAGGGGGTCCGCCTTCTGCGCGACCTTGCTCCAGGCTTGCCAGCCATTACGGCGGACGCCTCTCAGGTCCACCAGGTGCTCGTGAACCTCGTGGTGAACGCCTTGCAGGCAATGCCCGAGGGCGGGACGCTGACTATAAGGACCGCCGCGCGGCAGGAGTCGGTCATCCTGACGGTGGAGGATACCGGGACGGGGATGAGCGATGAGGTGCTCAAACAGATTTTCATGCCATTTTATACGACCAAGGAAAGCGGGCAGGGGACGGGGCTTGGGTTGGCCGTGGTACAAGGGATAGTAACTTCGCACGGTGGCTCAATTCACGTCGAAAGCGAACCTGGCAGGGGATCCACATTCCGTGTCCACTGGCCAGTTGGGGAGGGGAGCGGACCAAAGGAGGCCACCCGGAATGGCATCCCCTGACGCAAAGGAAACCATCCTGATTGTTGACAATGCGCCTGATACCCTTGAGGTGCTGCGAAGAAATCTGGTGCTGGAGGGCTATCGAATTCTGGCCGCCTCCGGGGTTGCGGCGGCTCTCGAAATTCTGAAAACCACGGCGGTGGATCTCGTGATCACCGACCTCAAGATGCCTGACGCCTCTGGAATGGAACTTGTCCACGCCGTTCGGCGCGACTTCAAGGAAACAGAAATCATGATGATCACCGGATACGCGACCGTCGAGGGAGCCGTCCAAGCGGTTAAGGCTGGCGCGCAGGAATTTCTCGCCAAGCCGTTCACCGAAGAGGAACTTCTTGGGGCGGTCAGGCGCGCGCTTGGCCAAAGCCAAGATCACGAGGCCGCAAGCGCCGCCGGTTTTTCTGACGAACGCGGACAGTTCGGGTGCATGGGTGAATCGGAGGCGATGCGCGCGGTATTGAATTCCATGGCTCTGGCCGCCAAGATCACGAGCCCCATCCTGATCACCGGTGAGCGTGGCACCGGAAAGGAACTGGCTGCCCGGGCGATCCATTACCAGAGCCCAAGAGCCGAGCAGCCCTTTGTAGTTGTGCGGTGCGGTTTCATCCCCGGCGAACGCCTCGACGCGGAGGTTTTTGGCTCCACGATGGAACGCGCTTCGGGCGACTCACAAGAGCGCCAAGGGTACTTTCATTTGGCCGCCGGTGGCACTATCTTCTTCAAGGAGGTAGGTGAGCTGGCAAAACCTGCCCAAGCCCGCTTGGAGCGCCTTTTGGGATCGGAGGAAGGCTCCCGCGGCCTCTTTCCGCGCGTGATGGCCTCCACGAGCAAGAAACTGGGGACTTTGAGGGAGGACTATGGCCTGAGCGCGGGCCTTCTGGCAAAACTGAGCCCTCACGAGATCCGTATCCCTCCCCTCAGAGAGCGTGCCGAGGACGTGGCCCCAATCGTTCACTTCTTCCTCAAGAAGGCCGTTCAGAAAGGGGGATACTCGCTCCCAGCGATTGCGGACCCGGCCATGGAGGCGTTGAAAAATTATTCTTGGCCGGGCAACGCAAGGGAAGTTCAAACCATCGTGGAGCTGCTGGTCAAGAGTTCCGGCGGCGGCGTCATAGAACTATCTAGCCTGCCGCCCGCTCTACGCCTATTTGCGTCCGGCGAGTCCCAAGCAAGGCGGCCTCTCGCGCAAATGGAGGCCGATTACATTCGGGGTGTCCTTGCCTCGGTCAACAACAACAAGACCCTCGCCGCGCGGATTCTTTGCATCAACCGCAAGACGCTCAGGGAAAAACTCAGAAAATAATCGGGATCAGTCTTGTTGCTGGAAGGTCTCTTCCAGTGGTACATTCCCTGCTTGCGCCCGCAATGAATATCGAAGCGGACAACATGCGCCTTGGCGCATTGGCTGTAACGCTTGCCAGGCCGTTTGGCGAATCGGCGGCGGTGGGGTATACTTTGCCTCACCGCTTAAGAGGGCGGTCACGTTCCGGTTTGGAACGCGCTGTCAGCGTGAGCCGCATCGAGGGAGGAGTTCATGAGCCGGTTGTCGCCTTCAGCTTCTGCGAAGGGCGCGGGTTTCTATGAAGACATTTTAGCAAGCGTGCGCCACGCGGCTGGCCTGCTGAAACTTGACGAGGCTTTGCTGGCAATCCTGGTCAGGCCCGCCAACGAGATCGAAATCCATTTTCCGGTCAGGATGGATGACGACAGAATTGAGATGTTCACCGGGTGGCGGGTTCAGCACAACAACGTTCTCGGCCTGTTTTACGGAGGGCTGCGCTACGATCCAGTCCTGGACATGGAGAAGTGCAGGGGGCTGTCCACATTGATGACCGCGAGCTGCGCGCTCACGCCCGTGCCATTCGGAGGTGCAATGGGCGGCATTCGAATGGAGCCGTCCCGCTACACGATCACCGAACTGGAGAGAATAACGAGGCGCTTCACGTATGCGTTGGGCAGCAACATCGGCCCAGAGTACGACATCATTTCGCCGGACCTGAACACTCAAGAGCAGATCATGGCGTGGATTCAGGACACCTTCCTTTCCACGGTGCCTCCCCAAGAGAGGCAGAGGTGCCTGCACGTAGTGGTGGGCAAGCCTCTGGAAGCGGGGGGGAGCCAAGGCGCCGACATAGCCGCTGGCGAAAGCCTGGCGCTGTTGGTGGAAGCATGGGCGGGCGAAAAAGGAGTGCCGCTCGACAAGACGCGGTTCTTCATCCAGGGCTTTGGAAGCCTTGGGGCGGGGGCCGCGAAAACGCTTGCCGCCATGGGAGCTACCCTTGTCGCGGTCGAGGACGACACGGGAGCCCTGGCCCATCCCTCGGGGATTGACCCGGCGGAGCTCCTGGCCCATGCGGGAAAACACGGAGGCGTTCGCGGCTTTCCCAAGGCCAAAGCCATTGGCCACGAGGATTTCCTTGGCACCAAAGCCGAGATTTTTATACCGGCCGCCATCGAAGACCAAATTACGCTCCAAAGCGTGGCGCTGCTGAATGTCCGGTTGGTGGTAGAGGGGGCGCTCCACCCGGTGGACCGTAAAGCTGACGAGGTTCTTGCGGGCCGTGGCATAGACGTGTTGCCGGACATCCTCTGCAACTCTGGCGCGGCCATGGTCCGTTATTTTGAATGGCTCCAGAACAAAAGAGCGGAACGCTGGGAGCGCGAGGAGGTTCTCTCCAGGATGCGAAAGAGGATGCTCGCCGCCTACTCCAATGTGTTGGAGTCCTCACGCAAGCTCAAGACGGACCTGCGCCTGGCGGCTTTTGCCGCAGCGCTTTCCTCGCTGGAGCAGGTTTACGTGGAAAGGGGCATTTACCCGTGATCGTATGCATATCCCGGAACAAGGCATGTCCTTGGAGCGCAAGATGACGGCCGGCATGAGCCTGTATGATGCGGTCAACAGGCCCTTCGCGACCGCCGCCGGCCTGATGGAACTGGATGCGGATGTCTATAGGATAATAGGCGAGACCGCCAGCGAAATCGTAGTAAATTTCCCCGTGAAGATGGACGACGGCGCCGTCAAGGTATTCACCGGCTACCGCGTGCAACATAACAATAGCTTGGGCCCTTTTGCTGGCGGCGTTCGGTATCACCCGTCCGTGGATCTGGACGACATCCGGGCTTTCGCGGTGCGTATGACATGGAGCCGGGCCATGCTGGGTATTCCCTTCGGCGGGGCCATGGGCGGCATCCAGGTTGATCCAAAAAGGCTCTCCCACCCGGAGCTCGAGCGCTTGACCCGCCGTTTCATCTTTTCCCTCGGGAGCAACATCGGCCCGGAGTAAGACATCCTCGCTCCGGAAATGGGAACCAACGCCCAGTTGATGGCGTGGATGTATGACACGTACCTGTCCACTGTTGCGCCGCAGGAGAGAAACCGAAGCCGGCACGTCGTGACTGGCAAGCCGGTCGCGCTCGGCGGATGCGTTGGGCGGGACCGTTCGGCGGGCCTGGGCCTTGTCTTCATCTTGGAGGAGTGGGCGGCAAAGCGGGCTTTCGACCTGGGCCGCGCGACGTTCTTTATTCAGGGTTTCGGCAAGGTTGGGGCTTGGGCGGCCCGGTTGCTGGCCCAAACGGGCGCGAAGCTGCTCGCCGTGGAAGATGACAGCGGCCCCGTAGCCAATTCCCATGGAATTGACGCCGAAGACCTTGCCGCCTACGTCAGCCGCACCGGAACCGTCGCGGGATACCCGAAGGCGGACCCCATCAGCCACGAGGCCTTTCTTGGCACGCCGGCCGACATCTTCGTGCCGGCCGCGCTCGAAAACCAGATCACCGGGGAAACGGCTCCTCTCATAAAGGCGCATCTCGTGGCGGAGTGCGCCAACAGCCCGACTGACCCAGAGGGCGACGATGCCATGAAGCGTTTGGGCATAGAGGTGATCCCCGACATTCTGGGCAACGCGGGCGGTACGGTCGTGGCCTATTTCGAATGGCTCCAGAATCGCCGCAGCGAATTCTGGGAATTGGCCGAGGTGAAGGAGAAGCTGCGCAAGATCGTTACCGGCGCCTATGAGGAAGTTTGCGGCGTCGCAAAGTCCTACGGAACGGACCTGCGCACGGCGGCCCATGTCGTCGCGCTGGCGCGCCTCCAGAATGTCTATTTGAAGAGGGGTATTTTTCCGTAACAGCGGACGCGGGGAGGGGAGGCGTCAGGTGGAGAAGCATGAATCATGAAGGATGAAGGGAGGCGCTTCTTCTTCTAATTCAGCATTCATACTTCAACCTTCATACTTTGTTCTTTGGCCAAGCGGCTTCGGTTGTAACCGTAGGTTGCGTAAAACAGCAGGCCCGCTATCAGCCACAGAACGAACCGGAGCCACGCGGCGTAAGGCAATCCCGTCATAAGATAAAAGCATGAAAGGGTGCCAAGCACTGCTACCACTGGAAGCAGCGGCGCCCTGAACGGCCTCTTTCGCCCAGGATCCTTGATTCTTAGAAGAAGGACTCCAACGCAGACGAGGACAAAAGCCGACAAGGTTCCGATGTTGCACAGGTCGGCCATTTCATCGAGGCTGGCGATTGATGAGGCCGCGGCGACCAGCACTCCGGTCCAGATGGTGGTGACGTGCGGAGTGCGAAAGCGCGGGTGGACCTTTGCGAAGGATGGCGGAAGCAGGCCGTCGCGCGCCATGGAAAAGAAGATCCTCGGCTGGCCGAGCTGAAAAACCAGGAGAACCGCGGTGTGAGCCACGACCGAGCCGAAAGCCACTA
>JBBIMN010000028.1:0-13609 GCA_037444385.1 Acidobacteriota bacterium
GGGGCCTTTCTTGGCGGGCTTTCGGACGCGCTGCTGATGCAGCGGATCGGCTTCCATGGCGTTTCCTTTACGCTTCTGGGTTACATCATTGGCTGGACCGGGGGAAAGATGGTGATCTCCGGGCTCGCCGCCGTCTATCTTCTAACCCTCGGCGCCGTGCTTCTGGACGCGGCGGCCGTGACGCTGCTTTTTTCCGCCCTCGAACATCCCCTGGCTCTTGGCGCTCTGTTACCTCCAGTGGCCGCGAGCGCGGCGGTAACCCCTTTGATCGCCGTGGGGCTGGAGTGGGTCTACCGCCGGCTGGCCCCCCAATCCCGCGATTGAGGTGAACCAATGACCGCCAAGAGCAGCGGAGAGTGGAGAGTGGGGAGCGGAGAAAAGACAAATACATTTGCCCCTCCGCCCTCCACCGCATTCCTTGGCCCCTCCACCCTGCACTCTCCACCCTCCACCAAAGCAAGAGGCGCAATATGCCATCGCGGAATTGCGGTGGCCGGGGGAGAGCGCCAGTGAGCCCGTTCGGCGGAGGCGATTTCGCTCCAAAGGCCCTCGTCATGAAGGCGGCCGTCTTCATCGTATTCGGCCTGCTTTTCGCGCGCCTCTTTTACCTTCAGGTGATGCGCGGCGACTTCTACCGCCAATTGAGCGCGAACAATTACACCAGAAACATCGTGCTTCGCAGCCCAAGGGGAATGATTCTGGACCGAAAGGGCGCGGTGCTCTGCCGCAACAGGATCTCCTTTTCGCTCGTGCTGGACAGCAGCCGCTCCGGCGACCTTGACGCCACGCTTCTCGGCATGCAGCGCATCCTCGGCCTCTGCATGACAAAAGAACAGGTCAAAGCCGCGCAGGCGAGGAGCGCTGTGCCAAGCCTGGCCGTAATCGCCAGAGACGTCCCCACGCCGTGGGTTGAAAAGGTGGAAGCCCGCCAGGCCGAACTGCCCTTGCTGGCCGTGGAGATGGAGGCACGCCGCGAATATCCTTACGGGGCGCTTCTGGGCCACAGCCTGGGTTACGTCGGATTGATATCACCGGAGGAGTCCGAGAAGTTCCATATACCGATTACCGACCCCTTCATTGAGGTCGGGAAAACGGGCATCGAGCGCGCCGCGAACGCGGTGCTGATGGGCAGGAACGGCAAGCGCACGGCGCAGGTCAACAGCGTCGGGCGGGAGGTTGACAATCCGGACCTGCGCCTGCCTGGCGTCGGCGTACAGGAGGAACCCGTTCCTGGAAAAACGGTCCAGCTCACACTGGACGTGAAGCTTCAAACGCTTTTGGAATCCGCGTTTGGGGAAGAGACCGGCTCCGCGCTTTTCATGAACCCGGCGACGGGGGAGATTTTGGCGTGGGTGAGCTTGCCCGAATTCGACCCGAACCTCTTTTGCGGGACCATTTCGCCCGCCGCGTGGAAAGCGTTGAGCGAGGATCCTCGCCACCCGCTCCTCAACCGTCCCATACAGGGAGCTTACCCGCCCGGCTCATCGTTCAAGCCCTTCGTGGCGCTCGTTGGGCTTGAGGAGGGAAAGCTCACGCCGTCGTCCGTGTACGGTTGCCCCGGTTCGTGGAACTTCGGCGGAAACGTATTCCACTGCTGGGCGAAGGGCGGGCACGGCGCCGTGGACCTTCTCTCCGCGATTCAAAACTCGTGCAACGTCTTTTTCTACAAGGCGGCAAATGATATCGGCATCGAGAGGATCGCGCGCTGGGGCGCCAAGTTCGGCCTGGGGAAGCCAACGGGCGTGGACATTCCCGGCGAGGGGAGCGGCGTACTGCCGAGTCCTGAATGGAAGGCCGCGCATCACTTGGGCCCATGGTATCCCGGCGAAACCCTGCCAGTCGGGATCGGCCAGGGTTACCTTACGGTGACCCCGATGCAGCTCCTGTCCTTTTACTCCACGCTTGCGGAGGGCGGTGTTCGCGTGCGGCCACACGTCGTAGCGGGGCCGCCGGAGGTGTTGGAACGCACCGATGTTTCTCCGTCCTCCATCGAAATCGTCAAGGAGGGGCTCTGGAGGGTCGTCAACGGCGGCGGCACGGGAAAGGCCTGCCGTATAGAGGGGCTCGACGTTTGCGCCAAGACGGGAACCGCGCAGGTGGTAGTGGCAAGCGCCGGCAAGAATACCTATTCCATAGAAAAGGAGCTTCGCGACCATGCCTGGTTTGCCGGCTTCGCTCCCCGTAAAGATCCGCAGGCCGCTTTCGTGATCATGGTGGAACACGGCGGACACGGCGGCGACATCGCCGCGAAAATCGCCAAGATAGGCTTGGAATATCTCTTCTTCGGAAAGGAGCCGCCGCCCGAAGAGCCGCCGGCCGAAGCCTCGCCCAAGCCGCCGGCTGAGGACACTTCAGGCTCAAGAGATCAGGCGCGCGCTACCCCAATCCCGCGATTGGAGTCAGACGGTGGCCACGAATGGCCAAAGGTAGGCGATTAGCAAATGAAGACTGTAGGTATTAGCAGGCGAAGTATGAAGGGATGTGCGTGCATTTCTTTCAACAAGAAGAAAGTACGGCACTTCAACCTTCATAATTCAAACTTCGCGCTTGCTTTTTACAGCCCGCAGCCTACAGCCGTCATAGAAGGCGCAACATCCCAATCATGGCATGCCGGCGTTGTGGGTCGAACCGAGGCGCGCCATGAGGGGTAAGCTGCGAGGGACGCTGCACCTGATGGACTGGCTTGGCCTTCTTCTGGCCGCCTCGCTCGTAACTTTCGGGATCGTCATCGTGCGCTGCGCCACTAACGGGACGAGAATGGAACAGCTTGGCGAGCGCCAGATTATATACGGCGCTGGCGCGTTGGCTTTCTTGTTCGCGGCTCTTTTCGTTTCATACGAAATTTGGATAGAATACAGCGCCATTTTTTACGGACTGTCCGTTCTGGTTCTTTTCGTCATGCCTTTCGCCGGCCATTCGGTCGCAGGGTCGAAATCGTGGCTGAGTCTGGGAGGCTACAGCCTCCAGCCCAGCGAAGCGGCGAAGGTTCTTGCCGCCCTTGCCTGCGCCGGTTACATCAAGGACCTTGTAAGCCGTAGGATGGACCGGAGGGATTTCGCCATCCTATTTGGAATCATCGCCCTACCAATGGTCCTGACGGCCGCCCAGCCGGATTTCGGCACCGCCACGACCTTTTTGCCTCTCTTTGCCGCGGTGGTATTCACCAGCGATCTGAAGCTCTCGAAGCTGGCCAAGTGGGGCGCCGTTGGGGCCGCATCCGTGGCGGTGCTCTTCGCGCTGGGTTGGTTCACTTTCTTCAGGCCCTACCAGAAAGAGCGGATCTTGACGTTTTTGGATCCATCCTTGGACCCAAAGGGCGCCGGCTACCAGGTGATGCAGGCGAAGATCGCGGTTGGAAGCGGCCAGGTCACGGGAAAGGGCCTGTATTCAGGAACGCAGAGCCGCCTTAAATTTCTTCCGGCGCCTTACACCGATTTTGTATTCGGCGTGGTTTGCGAGGAGACCGGTTTTGCCGGGGCCAGCCTTCTCTTGAGCCTTTATACGGCTCTGCTGCTGCGGGTGGTCTCGGCGCTGGAGCTGGCGAAAGACCCGGAGGGCCGTTTTCTTACCGCCGCGGCTTTTTTTACTCTCCTGTATCATATCCTAATCAACGTCGGCATGGTCGTCGGCCTTCTTCCTACGACCGGCATTCCTCTGCCATTTCTGTCGTACGGGGGCTCGGCGCTTTTCTCCATGACGATGTTCGTCGCCATGGCGCTGAACGTTCGGATGCGCCGGTTTTCGGTATGACGAGAGCGCCAGTGCACCGTTACGCAAGGCAGGAAATCCTGCCGTGGATAGGCGCCGAAGGCCAGCGGCGTTTGGCGGCATCCACGGTTGGGATCGCAGGCCTTGGCGCGCTTGGGACGACGTCGGCCTCTCTCCTTGCCCGCGCCGGAGTTGGCGGCTTGATCCTGGTGGACCGGGATGTTGTCGAAGAGTCCAACCTCTCACGCCAGACGCTCTACACGGAGGCCGATGTTGACAACCGCCTTCCCAAGGCGGAAGCGGCTGCACGCCGCCTCGGAGAGATAAGTTCAGGGGTCAAGCTCGACCAGTGGATAGCCGACATCAAGGCCGAGGAGGCCACCGAGCTTTTCTTGAAGTGTGATCTGGTCTTGGACGGCAGCGATAATTTCGAGACCCGGTTCCTCTTGAACGATGCGGCCGTAAAAGCGCGCAAACCATGGATTTATGCCGGAGCCGTGGCGGATTACGGCGCGTTAATGACGGTGTTGCCTGGCGAAGGCCCTTGCCTGCGCTGTGTTTTTCCCGATATGCCGCCCATGGGAAGTGTTGCAACCTGCGAAACGGCTGGAGTCTTCGGGCCGGCTCCTTCAGCCGTTGCCTCGTTCCAGGCTTCGGAAGCGCTGAAGCTTCTCATTGGCCGCGGCGAGAAGTTGGCGCGGGGGTTCATCCGCGTTGATCTTGGCTCTCCTTCCATCGCCGTGACCCGGTTTCCAATGGACCCGGCATGTCCTTGTTGCGCGATGGGCAGATTCGACTTCTTGGAGGAGCGGGGCACCAGCAGCACGCATAGCCTGTGCGGCGGGGATGCGGTGATGGTTCTGGCGCCGAAAGGAACGCGGCTTGACTTGGCGGCGGTGGAAGCAAGACTTAGGCAGGCGGGAGAGGTCTACAGGAATCCCTATATCATCCAGGCGCAATTGGAAGGCCACAGCGTCACCATCTACGAGGACGGCAGGGCCATGATCAAGGGCACGAACGACGTGGCCCGCGCCCGCGTCATCTACGCCAGGTACTTGGGGATGTGAGGAATGGAAAAAATTGGGGGGCGGATGGGGCCGCCCCCTAAGGGCAAGAAAGCAATCAGGAAGGTTTTCTTCGCGTCAAGACCTGTGCGTGCCATGGCCAGAACCGCTGTCACCGCGCGACGGTCTGCTTTGGGGCTCTGGCCGGCTGGGAATGTAACGGGGTGCCGGTTCCGGCCGGGGCTGGTAGCTCGGCGCCGGCGAGGGCCGTGGCTGGTAGCTCGGCGCCGGCGAGGGCCGTGGCTGGTAGCTCGGCGGCTGTGATGGCCTTGGCTGGTAACTCGGCTGCTGCGTTGGCCTCGGTTGATAACTTGGAGGTTGCGAGGATCTCGGCTGGTAGCCTGGCGGTTCCGAGGGACGAGGCTGGTAGCGCTGGGGCGGTTCATATCTTGTGGCCCCGGCGCCCTGCCTTGAGGGGGGTTCATAGCCGGGCGACGTGTTGCCCGCGCCATCTCTGGGTTGGAAGCGAGGCTGGGTGGAACCACTACCGCCAATTGGCTGTCCCTGTCTTGGAATGACGCTCGAACCAGCGCTGCCAGACCTCTCCCATGTTGCTCCAGAACGGGTGGGATAGCCGCCACCGGCTCCTGGCAAACCTAGCCTGGGCGACGTGGGCGCGCTGGAACCGAACTCCCGCGAGCCTTGGCCTGGCCCGCCCAGGCGCTGGGGCAATCCGGTCATGCCGGGACGGTCCACCGCGTCATGGCTATGGTTCAGCGCATTATCTCTCAGCGCGGCCATGTCAACTCTGCCAGAGCGGTAGGCTTGGATGTCTCCAGGGGTCAAGTGGATTCCGCCCACCATGCCGCCTCCGTGTTGAGGTACCGGGATCTTGCCAGATCCTGGAAGTCCAGGACCGATCCTGACGGGAGGTTCATACCGAGGGATGTCATGTGGTGGCGGATTAGGGTGATTAACTACGACGTTGGTGATGTTATTGACGTAGATATTGGTGATGCTCACGCTCATCCAACCGCGATGGCCCCAGCATGGGCCGTTATAGCCATAGGGTGCCCAGCCGATCCATCCGTCGCCCCAATACCAGGCGACCCAAGCCGGGGAAAAGACGACGCCAGGGATCCAGCCCCAACCAAAGCCGGCGATGAATGTCCAGCGGCCGTAATGGCACGGCGCCCAGCCCCAAGGCTCGTAAGGAACCCACGTGGTTCCCCATGGAGTGTAAACCCAGCGACCGTTGTAATAGGGGCTCCAATCCGCGTCCGCGTATTCTGGCAGGGGCCGCCATACATTGCCGTATGTGGCGTTGTAGCTCCAGGAGCCGTATGAGTCAAAATCACTGGCGTAGGCCGCCAGATTCTCGGGCAGGTACCTGCTGGAATCCGAACCACGCACGGGTCTGGGAAGATTCTGGTCGCGGTAAGCAAGCAGCGAAGGAGCCGCGTTCTCCCCGGCGGGCCTTGGCGGGGTGGGACCGTAGCCATATTCGGCGTATGTCGAGTCCATTCGCTCGAGCGTCGCCGTCTGTCCGCCGCTCGAAACCTGGCATCTTCCCTCAAGGGCCGTAACCATGGTCCGGTCTACACTCTCCACTTCGATCAGGTAAAGCCCGCGTTCGAGTGGCGAGACATAGGCGGATGGCGTAGTAATCCCGCCCGCGGCGTCTTGCCTCGGATCGCTTTGAACATCCAGTAGCATGGCTCCCTTCCAGAGGCGAGCTTGAAGCGGATGTTGCCCTGAGGGATCAAGGTTGGGGAAGGCCGAAGCTTCAAGGCGGGTATCGTAGTCAAGCCAGAGATGAGTGCCATCCTGGAGGAAAATGTCTACTCGCCCGGAGGGGCCGGTCCAAATCGTATCTCCATCCATCAATGGAGTGTTGAGCGTTATGGACTGGGCCTGGGCGTCTCTGGCGCCAAGCACTTGGACATCTCCGTCCATGTGACGCACCGTAGCGTATTCCTGAGCAAAAAGAGGCGCCAGCGCCAAGAGCGCCAAGGCCGTAAGGGTAATCGTCCTGACAATGTGGAGTCTCATGGTTCACCTCCTACGCCAGAAGCAGTAGCAATCCCTCTGCCAATGGGGGAAAAAAGGAAGCCCCTGCAAAAGCGGGGGCTTAGGGAATTCGCATTTTTATGGAGGCGTCCGTCTAAACGGACATGAGCGTTCCGCCGGACGCTTTAGACCTGTTTCTGGAAGAGGCCCTAATGTCCTTCAATGACCACTGGCATACTCGCTAGGCGTTGTTGCGTGTTTTGAATCTGGCCCTCCAGCGAGGTCATCTGGCCACGGACAGTGTCCAACTGGCTTTGAACCGCGCCCATCTGCTGCTGGACCGCGTTTTTTTCGGCCAGGTTGGTGCTTGTAGCGTCCTTGTCACGAAGAGCGGCGAGCTGGGACTGGAGGTCCATCATCTGTTTCTGCATGTCGGAGCGTCTCGAGACCAAGTCGGCCAACTGATTCTGAATGGCATCGCGGCTCTGAGCCGCACCAGCCGCCGGCGCTGGTGCTGGCGCTCCGCCCTCGCCTTCGGCGGGGTATTCAGGCCTGGAGAACTCCCCTTCGTTAGCGAGCCTTGAGTGCTGGCTGATCTTTTGCAACTGGTCGTCCCCAATTGTCTTGATAGCGGCCTTTGGTTGGGCTGGGGCGGCCTGGCCCGTTTCAGCAAGCGCCGGGCCTCCGGATTGCGTCTTGACCAGGTTAACCTGGTCAACTGGCAGGTAAAGCTCAAGCCCCTGCTTCTGGAAATATACTATCCCGTCCCTGACAACCGGTTTGTCATCCGCGTTGATGATCTTACCGTTTGCAAGGTAGATTTTGTACGCCGCGGACACTGAAAGCGTGAGGGTAAAAAGAACCAAAACCACCAACGATCTTCGCGTCATGGGCTGCCCCCTTCAAAAACTCCGACTATATTATGGGCCTATGCGGGCCGATAGTCAAGGCCGTTGGCAAGCGGCTGAAAAATTCCCATAGACCCATGCGAGTTTCTCAACGGCCCGCTACGGGCTCCCGGCTGGGGGCCCCTTTTGTTGAGTGGCGAGTCTGGTATAATCGAGCCGGTGCGGCGGGGTATGGCCGCAAGCGCAGGGAGGGATAGATGCAGATCGCCGAGATGAAAACCATCCAGATAATCAGGGGAACGGAGATTCTTGACTCGCGCGGGAATCCAACGGTTGAAGCCACCGTTTACCTTTCCGACGGCGCAACCGGGCGAGCCTCTGTTCCATCCGGCGCTTCGACCGGAGAGGCCGAGGCGGTCGAGCTTCGCGACGGCGACAGTGAACGTTTCAACGGCAAGGGCGTGCTTCAGGCCGTGGCCAACGTTTCCGGGACTATTTCAGAGCACTTGGGCGCCAGAGACGCCATGGCGCAACGGGCCATTGACCAGGCTCTGATCACGCTGGACGGGACTGACAACAAGTCTGAACTCGGCGCAAACGCGATCCTCGCGGTCTCCGAGGCCGTTGCCCGCGCGGCGGCGATTTCCCTCGGCCAGCCGCTCTACCGCTACATCGGGGGGATTCACGCTCACCGGCTTCCGGTCCCGATGATGAACGTCTTGAACGGCGGCGCGCACGCCGACAACAACGTGGACGTCCAGGAATTCATGGTCGTTCCCATAGGCGCCAAGAGCTTCGCCGAATCGCTGCGCATGGGCGCGGAGACCTACCACGCGCTCAAGATCCTGTTGAAGGAGAAAGAGCTCTCGACGGCGATAGGCGACGAGGGCGGCTTCGCCCCAAACCTCGTGGGCGACGAGCAGGCGCTGGAGCTTTTGGTGGACGCGATTGCAAAAGCCGGGTACAAGCCGGGCCGTGACATTTACCTCGCCATGGACGTGGCGGCAAGCAACCTCTGGGATGACCGGTCGAAGAGGTACAGCCTCGGCGGCCAGGAGCGCGACGCCGTAAACCTGACCAGGATGTACGACGGCTGGATCTCGAAGTACCCGATACTTTCGATCGAGGACGGGATCGGCGAGCACGACGAGGAAGGCTGGAAAGCGCACACCGAGGCGCTGGGCGGCAAAATCCAGCTCGTTGCCGATGACTACGTCGTTACCAACCCGGCGCTGTTCAAAAAGGCCATCGCCGATCACATCGCCAACGCCATGCTCATCAAGCCGAACCAGATCGGCACCGTCACGGAAACGCTCGAAGCCGTTGAGATAGCCAAGCGCGCCGGCTACGGCGTCGTCATTAGCCACCGCTCTGGCGAAACTGAAGATAGCTTCATTGCCGACCTTGCAGTAGCGGTGAACGCCGATTTTCTCAAGAGCGGCGCGCCTTGCCGCATGGATAGGCTGGCCAAGTACAACCGGCTGCTACGGATCGAGGAGGAGCTTGACGGGGTGTCGGAATTCGCTGGGCCTTATGTAGCCGAGAGGCTGGGGCTTTAGGACAAAGCCTTCCCGGCCACACCTGGGCAAGGCAATTGGAGGGCCGCCTTGGGCGTGATGAAGCCACAAGCCGCCCGTTTCGCCAACACCCGCATCGGGTGGTTTGTAGTCGCCGTTATCTGGCTTTTCATGGGCGCCTTCATCATATGGGGCCGGGGCGGGCTATTGGAATTCATGAGCGCCAAGCGCCAAGTGGCCGCGCTACAGGCCGAGGTGAAAGCGCTCGAGGATCAGAACTCCGCCGCTCGCGCTGAAATCGCCGCGCTCAAGGCCCATCCAGAACTGTATGAAAAGGACGCGCGCGAACGCCTCTTCATGAAGAAGCCCGGCGAGGTGATACTCTACCTTCCGCAAGAAGAGAGCAGGCCGGCCCCCGGCGCTTCACCGCTGGCGAGCGGGCAGCAGGCGGCGCCAAAGGCCGAGGATGGCCGCCAGCCGTGAAGGCGGCGCTCGGCGTGCTGCTGAAGTTTCTGTTCCCGAAAGGCTCTTGCCTGATTTGCGGGAGAGGATCGCGCGTTGGACCAGCGGCTGGCATCTGTCTGGCCTGTTGGCGGGAAAGGCGCAGGATCGAAGGGCCAATGTGCCCTTGCTGCGGGACGCCGTTCCCTCGCGTGGACGGGCAGGCCGAACACATATGCGGCGCTTGTCTGGCGGATCCGCCTGCCTTTGAAGGCCACGCCAGCGTTTACGCCTATGCGGGGCCGGTGCGGAAAATGGTGCTGCTCTACAAGGACAAACAGCGTTATCCGCTGGCTCGCTTGATGGGGCGCGCCGTGGCGCGCGCAGCACGGAGGCGCTGGCCAAACGTTGGCTGGGACGTGATTGTGGCCGTGCCGTCCCCGTTGAGACGGCGTCTCTCAAGAGGATTTGAACCCGCTGGGCTGATGGCCAAAGAGGTGGCCTCCAGACTGAATTTGCCTTTGGCGGGCGGGCTTGAACTGAGAAGAACGCCGGTCCCGCAGAAGAAACTCACCATCTCAGGCAGGAGAGCCAACGTAAAAGGGGCTTTCGTGGCTGACAAGCGAAAGTTTTCCGGCAAAAGTATTTTTCTCGTTGACGACGTAATGACGACTGGAGCTACATTGCGGGAGGCGGCCAAAGCGCTGCGCAGAGCCGGCGCGAAGGTCCACTGCGCCACGTTCGCCATGACGCTGAAGCGCGGCCTCGATCTCTACACGGCAGACGATGCAAAAGGCGGTAGGGCGTGAAGCGCGAAGAGGTGAAGGGTGGACGAGGATGACGCGGCTGCCCGGCGGCCTGCAAGAAGAGGTGTTTCCGTTTTTCATCTCTCATCCATCATTCCTCTCCGGCCGGTTGTCTTGCGAGCAGGGCGTGATATCATTATTTCATCGAGGCGAAGGAGGAACGCGCCGATGTCAGCGCTTCTGACGATTCTGCTCCTTTTGTTGACGGGCCTGTTGGCCGGCGTGTTGGCGGGCCTCTTCGGAGTCGGAGGCGGTGTCATCATCGTGCCGGCGCTCGTTTACATCCTCGGCTTCTCGATGCACAAAGCCACGGGCACGAGCCTCGCCGTTCTGTTGCCGCCGGTGGGGGTCGCCGCGGTAATCTATTATTACCGGCAGGGCAACGTGGACATTCAAGCCGCCGCCTATATCGCGATCGCCCTGATCGTAGGCGCGTGGTTCGGCGCGAAAATCGCCCACCTGATGAGCGGCCCCATGCTCCGCCTCGCCTTCGGCGGCTTCGTGACCCTGACGGGTCTCTATCTCATCTACGGCGCGGCCCAGCGGCTGGGGTGGTTGAAATAGGCCCGGCGTGTCTGAGGACGCCCGCGGGCTGAGGAGGCGGACATGGAATACAGATCAGCGGCTTCTCTGCTAGGGCTTCCGCTGGTTCACGTGAATTTCGGCGGAAGGGTTGACGGCAATCCGCGAGCCAGCGTGGCCCGCGGATGGATTGCGGTGGGAGGGATCGCCAACGGCGTGCTCATCGGGCTCGGCGGCATCGCGACGGGCGCAATCGCAATCGGAGGCGTCTCGCTGGGTGGCCTCGCCCTGGGCGGCCTGGCCGTGGCCGGGCTTGCGATTGGCGGAGGGGCGATCGGCTGGTACGCCGCCGGAGGGCTGGCGATCGGCTGGTTCGCGATCGGTGGATTGGCGCTGGGTTGGAAGGCGGCGCTCGGCGGCGCGGCTTTCGCCAACGGGTTCGCCCTCGGCGGCGCCGCCGCGGCTGCTCACGCCAACGACGCGGCGGCGAAGGAGTTCTTTTCACACGCCCAATTTTTCTCGGCCGGCCGCGCCGCGATGCAGAAGAGCCAGTGGGCGCTCCTCCTTCTGCTGCTTCCCCTCCTGCTGCCGTGGCTCACAAGGCGGATACAGGAGAGGCCCGACGGCTACTATGGAGCTGGGCAATGAAGAGATTCATGATGCTGTTGACCCTTGGCGCCGCATTGATCCCTGGGCCATGGGCGCAAGAAAAGACCGCCAGCGGCGGCCTCGCCTACCTTCTCGATGGCGCGGTACGGATCTACGCCGTTGACGAATCCAGATGTTCCGCAGGACCTGGAAAGCCTGAAGGCGGGCAGTGGTATCTCATCGAGGGCGAAAAGAAGCTAAATGATCTTCGCGAAGCGCTTGCCGATGTTTCGACGGACGAACTGAACGGATGTGGCTGCGGTGGCCCCGATGTGCATTTCTACGCTGAGAACGAGGCCGGCAAGACGCGCTACTTCGGATTGGATTGTGGCGTTGCATTAGACGGAGTTCAGTTGCCGAGTTCTTTGCAGAATATCCTCGGCCCATCAAAAAAAGAGTTCATCGGTGTCTTGGGCGGGCAAACATACCTAGTTGACATTCCGCTGAACGTTGATGAACAGGACGCTCGCAAGAAATTTGCCGAAGCAGGGCTCAACCTACTCGTGAGCGGCTACTGGAACGTGTTTAGTCAGGCAGGCCCGCGGGAGGATGCTCTAGAGATGGCGGCTCCAGTAACAATTGAACTGCGGGTAGGTCCTTTCAAAGACTCAAGACCGGCACCAAAGTTTCCGGGTGCAAACAGCGAGTCAGCGATGATGGCTTATGCTGGCGCACATCAGCAATGGGAGAGAGAAGTTGTCGCCAAAGCCAGGCCAATACTTCAAGTGTGGTTGGACCAACTTGGGCTGAGACAGTTGCAAATGGCACCCGACGTTGTTCGAACCTCAATGGCAGGTTACGACGAGACACTGTGTGACGCGGAAGTCTTTCTTAAGGATCCCGAAGCAGTTCGAAAGGCTCTTGCAAAGCCAGACGCGAAGAATGATCTGGTCTCCGTATCAAAGGTTGAATATCGTACGCCTGCGGAAATAAAGGCGAGATCGAAGTATCAGGCCGCGCTCCTTCTTCCCGGTTTTGCGACGCCTTCGGAACTGAAAAGGATCAAGAACGTGCTGCCCGGCATCGGCCGTGTGGTTCCACTCTGCGAATGCCACGAGACCGAGGGGGCCAAATAGTCCGAGGCCCGTTATTTCGATGCATTTATGGCGCATCGTCATAATGCCCTGCCCTTCTGAAGGAAGGGCGCGTCCCGGCGCCGTTGGGCCAGATGCAAGGAACGCGAGCCAGGCCGCACCGGAGGCGTACTCAATGTACGTTGAGGATGCGAGCCGGCGAGCAGTGACGCAGCAGGTGGTCCGACGCCGCCGGCGTTTCTCTAAGGGGTGGGGGAGGGCTCGCTAGTATCCAAGGCCGATGCGCGGCCAGCGAAGCTGGCTAGAAACCGCTGAACGAGACGGAGAGAAGCGTCCGCCATCTTCCAACTTCCCTTAGACGCTTCGAGACGGCTCGGATGCGGCTTCGTGCCGCCGCCTCTTGGCGGCGAGCATCGGCCGACATGACACGTTGGATTCCTCGCATTCGCAGTCAGCCAGTTCATTGGGCAATTTGCAAAAGCAGTCCAAATATAGCAAAATAGGGCATTGGAGCGGCCCCGGCGCGTGTCCGGGGCCTTATGGTGATGGAACTATCGCGCATCCGCAATTTCTCGATCGTCGCGCACATAGACCACGGGAAGACCACGCTGTCCGACCGTCTTCTCGAAGTGACGCACGCCGTGCCCGACCGCGAAATGGTAGCTCAGTTTCTCGATGGGATGGACCTGGAGCGCGAGCGCGGAATCACCATCAAGGCGCACGCGGTGACGATTTTCTACACGGCGAAGGACAAGGAAACATACCAGCTCAATCTCATTGACACTCCCGGCCACGTTGATTTCGGCTACGAGGTTTCGCGCGCGCTGGCCGCCTGCGAGGGCGCACTGTTGGTCGTTGACGCGACGCAGGGCGTGGAGGCTCAGACGCTGGCCAACGCGTATCTCGCGGTGGACCAGGGGCTGGAGGTAGTCCCGGTCATCAACAAGATTGACCTCACATCGGCCCAGCCGGAGAAGACGATCGCCGAAATCGAAGAGGTGATCGGCCTCGACGCCTCCGGCGCCATCCTCGCCTCGTCCAAGGAGCGCATAGGCATAGAGGAGATTCTCT
>JBBIMN010000029.1:0-13540 GCA_037444385.1 Acidobacteriota bacterium
GGCCCCCTCAATCCAGCCGGGCCGCGCTGCAAGGTTATGGCGTTCAGTTGGGCGCTTTCGGCGAGAGCGCCAACGCAAAGGACCTAGAAACCAGGCTTAGAGCCCAAGGTTACCGCGTGGCTCTGCTGCCTAAAGGCAAAGTAACCAGGGTCGTCGTGCTTGGCCCAACAAACCGCGCCGAAGCAGAGACGCTGCGCGACGCGCTAAAGAGGAAGGGCTTTCCACAGGCATCGGTCATCGCATTGCCGTAGCCGTCCTTGAAACTGGAGCGCTGAGGGGCGGTGCTTTTGCACCGCCCTTGTTGCTAGTACCGCCGCCCAGGACGTATGCCGCGGCCACCAGCTTGGCCGCGGTATCCCGCGCGCCAAATCAATTTTGTGGGACGCGTTCGGCTTCCCAGACGTAGATATATTCCTGCCAGGGCTTGACGCCGTCCCGATGGGTGCCTTCCTTCTTGAAGGTCGCCTTCTCTCCCTGAATGTGGCCGGGCCCGGACATGAAAGGCGACCAGCAGGGGAAGGGCTTGCGCTCCTTCTTGAAGTTGACCTCGTATTCGATCCAGAGCTGTGGATCGCCGTCTTCCACTGGCCCGTCCATCGAAAGGTACAGTTCGTAATTGGAGGTCACCTGGCCTTTTATCTTGAAGCAGCGCTTTTCCGGGCCGTCTTTGAGGCCCTTGTACTTGTATTGGACCTTTGTCACCCCCGGCACGTTCATAATGCCCGGCATATATCCTGGCTCGAACCCTCCCACTGACTGGCCCTTCTCGTCGCAGCCTGCTTTCTCCTTCTGCTCGCGGCCCTCGACCTCCTTCTCCTTGAGCCAGTCGCCTACCTGCTCGGCGATCGTCATGAGGGGTGCCTTCATGAACTCCTTGATCTTCTCGCCGACGAACTCCTTGCCTTTGGCCGCCCATGCCTTGACGAGTTCCTTTAGAGACTGCTTGCCCGCGCTCTTGGCGGCCTCCGTGCCCGCCTTCTCGGCGGCCGCGATTGCGAACTTGCCATAAGCCTCGCTTATCTTGCTTCCCCACTTATAGTAGGTGAGGACCCACTGCATGCGGTCAACCGCCTCGTTTACCTGCTTGGCGAGCTGTGCCACGCCGCACAGGTTCGGGTCTACCTGATAGACTATGCTCCCGTAGCCAGTCACGCCCCCGTTGGGATCTACGAAGAGCGTAAAAACCGTGTCGTGGAGGACAGCCACCGACATCACGTGGCCCTGCCGGAACCGGACCTCGTAGCTTGAACCTTTGCCGCTCCATACGCCGACAAGGCGCGCAAAATGGGGATCACGGTCGGCCCAGGTATGCCCTCCGGGCACCCAGTCCGGCTGGTAGTGGCTCCCGGATCCGCCCGTTCCCGAACCCTGTCCGCTTCCGGTCCCAGTGCCGGAACCGTTGTCCGAACCGGAGCCGTTCCCAGAACCGTCCCCCGAATCGGAACCAGTGCCAGAGCCGGTTCCCGAGCCGGTGCCGGACCCGGTGCCAGTTCCAGAGCCGGTGCCGGACCCGGTGCCAGTTCCAGAGCCGGTGCCGGACCCGGTGCCGGTTCCCGTTCCACCCTGGCCTGGCCCCGTCCCGTTCCCGCTGTTTGACTGGGAGGAGATTAGCCACGTTGACGCTCCCGGTCCATCGGTGAGCATCTTGAAAGGCAGGGTGAGCATCGAACCGTGCAGAGAATATCTCTGCGACGTGCAGCCCTTGTCCATCTGTTCAAAATGAAGGGTCATGCGGTCGCCCGTGGTGCTGTAGGTTCCGCTGTCCTGAAAAGTCTGCCCGGGCTGGACCGCGGAAAGCGAGACGGAGCCGTCCGTTCCAAGTGTAAGGCTGACCACCGCTCCGGCTTTCGGCTTGGTGCCGTCGCTGTCCTGGACCAGGCTGTAAGTTCCGGGCAGTTGCTGGGCGAGGCAGACCAGAGAAGCGAACCCCAGCCCTAACGCGGCCAAGACTCTTTTCATCGCCATCTTACCCTCCCGTATCATAAGCATGAAGTATGAAGGGCGGTATCTTTCTTTACCTTCATCCTTCAACCTTGTCCTTTTTCGCGTCCCCGTGTCCGGCCTTTTCTTCCGCTTCGCGTGCAAGAGCCTGCGCCTGGGCGTTGCCCGGTTCCAACGCCAATGCCGCGCGGGTTTCAATCAAAGCCTCGCCGTAACGTTCGAGCGCCATCAGAAACGAAGCCAGTGTCAGATGGGCCTGAACGTTGTTGGCCTCAAGGTCCTTCGCCATGCGGGCCTGTTCAATGGCCTTGCTTCTTTCGTTGAGGCCCCACAAAGCCCCCGCAAGATTCAGGTGGGCGCGGCCGTAAGCTGGCGAGATATCAACCGCCCTTTCCAAAAGCGACCTTGCTTCGGCGAACTTGTTTTCCTCGAGATAGAGAATCGCGAGGTTGTTTAGCGTCTCCGGCTTGTTCGGCGACAGCTCCAATGACCGCTCATAGCACTTGCGGGCCTCGTTGCGGTCACCCCCGCCGTACGCGGCGGCGCCCTTTCGGAACCACGCCTCGGCCTCGCTCGAAGGCGGCGCGGGTAGGGCAGCGCCACTTGCGGCCCCAGCTTTAAGCGGCGATAGCAGCGAGCCAGCCGAGGACGCGGAGGCCTGCGGCGGATTGTTTTGGCTAACTGGCGGGCCGATAAACCTTACCGGGCCGGACGGCCCCTGGGCCGGCTTTTCAGCCGCTCTTGGCGCGGCCTGTTCCGCCGGAACGATTGCAGCGGGCACCTCTGATGCGGGGCAAAGGCCATCCAAGGCGAAGGGAAACGGCTTGTACCGGAGGAGACCTTTGGGAATGGCGCGCAGTTTTGCCGTCGCGCTCTTCCTGGCTTCAGTGAGCGAGAAACAGACTCGGTAACACGGCATGCCCTGGTAAATCCTTTTCAAAACAAAAACCGGATCGCCCTCCGCATCGCGGAGCTTTCCAACGAGGGCTTCAACCGCCGCCGCGTCACAAACGAGCGAAACGCTGACGCTCCATAATTCCGAGCCCGTCTTCATCCTGGGCAGCATGGCACAGTAATCATCAATCGCCGCGTCAAGCTTTCCCGCTTTCAATGTTTCGCTGGCCTTGGCGTAGAGCGCCGCGTCGTAGAACGCCGCTCCGCTCGCGGCCGCGGCCTTGATTTTTGGCTTGGGGGCCGCATGCCTCTTGCGGGCGCTCACAACGTCAGTCGCGGCCAAGGAGAGCAGAAGAACGGCGGCGAAAATGGTCTTGGTGATTTTTCCATTTCGCCGGTAGCTCTTTGCGCTGCTGTCCATCATCCCGCTCCCCCCGTAACACCGCCATGCTAAACCACAAAGCGCGTCATTGTCCAGCTAGAACCATTTTTAAGCGCTCTTCGTAGTATGATTGCTATGGAGGAGGGTCTTCTCGCATGGACGCATTGACCTATAGCCAGGTTAAGAAATCTTTTGGTGACGTTGCGGCGGTGAAGCCGCTTGATTTGGCCATTCCGGAGGGGAACATCTTCGGCCTTTTAGGCCCTAACGGAGCCGGCAAGACTACGCTCATCCGGATGACGCTGGGGATCATTCTTCCGGATGCCGGGACCATCCAGCTCTTGGGCAAGCCGCGGGACGTGAAGGACCGGAGCTCCTTCGGCTATCTGCCGGAAGAGCGCGGCCTCTACCCCAAAATGAAGATCCTCGATCTGCTGATCTTCTTTGGCAAGCTGCGGGGGCTCTCCACCGCGGAGGACAAGTCCCGCGCCGTGACGGGGCTGAAACGGGTGGAGCTCTCCGCCTGGGCGGAGAAGAAGGTGGAGGAGCTCTCCAAGGGCATGCAGCAGAAGATCCAGCTCCTCGTGGCGCTTCTGCACCGCCCGAAAGTGGCCATCCTCGACGAGCCCTTCTCTGGCCTCGATCCAGTGAACGTGGATCTCTTCAAGGAGGTGATCCGCGAGACAAGGGATTCGGGGACCAACGTGGTCCTCTCCACCCACCAGATGGAGCAGGAGGCGCTCTGCGAACAGATCGCGCTCGTGAACAAGGGAGAGATCGTCCTGCGCGGGCACGTGGACGAAATCCGGCGGCAATACGGCAGCCGGGAGGTGCGCGTGGCGTTCGGCTCCGAGCCTGCCACCGACGGCCTTCTGAGCGGCCTCGTGGAGAGCGCGAATGTGGACGGACGCGAAGTGCGCTATCGCATGCGCGAGGGGGTCAAGGGGCGGGACGTCGCCTCGAAACTGATCCAGGCGGGTTGTGACGTGACGGGGTTCAGCGAGGCGCAGGCCTCCATGCACGAGATCTTCGTGCGCGTCGTGAAGGGGGGAGAAGGCCATGCGAACTGACTGGAGCAACGTTTACGCCGTCATCCGCCGCGAGTTCCTTGAACGCGTGCGCAAGAAGTCCTTCCTGATCACGACCCTCATAACTCCCATCATCTTCGGGGCCGTTATGATCCTCCCCGGAGTGCTCACTGTCATGAAGACCGGAAAGCCGTTGCATATTCTGGTGGTTGACAAAACCGGATGGGCGGGGCCCGCAGTCGTCGCCGCCGCGCCGGCTCCCCAACAGTTGGGCAATACACTCCACTCCAAGGCGGAGGAGAGCGCTCAGGGAGCGGCCACGCTCCAGATGGCCCCGAAGGGCGAAGACCTCGAGAAGATCAAGATCGCCATCGGAGAGAGCAAAGTGGACGGCGCCCTCCTCCTCGAGAGCGACAAGGACCATGACCTGAAGGCCACCTACTTCGGACAGAATCTCTCCAGCCCTCAGCTCTTCCAGATGCTCAACAGCCGTCTCGACTCCGTGGCGGTGGTCCACAGGCTCAATAGTCTGGGCCTCGACCGCTCCATCGCCGACAAATTGAAGAGCCGGGTTGATCTAGACACCGTTAAAGTCACCAAAGGCGGCAAGACCCGCGAAGGCTCCATCCTCGATTTTCTGATACCCATCGCCCTGGCGCTGGTCATCTACATGATGATTCTCATGTACGGCGTGGCGATCATGAACGGGGTCCTGGAGGAGAAGAACAGCAAGGTGGTCGAGGTGCTCCTGTCGGGAGTTAGGCCCTTCGAGCTCATGATGGGCAAGATCGTGGGGATCGCCTCCGTGGGGCTCCTTCAGTACACCATCTGGTTCGTTCTCGGAGGATTTGTCTTCCTGATGAATCCCATGAACTTCCAGGCGCACATGGAGGGAAGTCCGGTCAGCATCCTTCAACTCGTCCTGCTCGTGCTTTACTTCATTCTGGGCTTCATCTTCTACTCGAGCCTCTACGCCGCAATTGGATCCTTCTGCACAACGCAACAGGAGGCCCAGCAGCTTCAGATGCCGGTGGCCTCCGGGCTCATCATTCCGGCGGTTTTGATGGCGCCCACGTTGATGACCCCCAACGCGAATTGGGTTGTCGCGCTAAGTCTCATCCCCGTCTCTTCTCCTATCACCATGCTCCTTCGGACAGGCGCCGTCGAGGTGCCCTACTGGCAGATCGGCGCCAGCCTCGCACTGCTCGTCATGGGAACCATCGGCGTAGCCTGGCTGGCCGGCCGTATTTTCAGGGTGGGCATTCTCATGACCGGGAAACGACCGTCCATACCGGAGGTGCTGCGCTGGATACGGCAGGCGTGAGTAGATAGAGAAGAGTGAGTAGTGAGTGGTGAGTGGTTAGCGGCGAGCGCCGCTGGGCTATGAGTCTTGGGTTTTGAGTTGGCGTTCGATTGACGCCGCGCACTTTACGTTCTACCCCTTCACTCCTTCACCACTCACTATTCACGTTTCACCCTCTTCACTTCTTCACATAGAGCGTGAAGGATGCAGCGGAGGCGTGGCTCGCCCGATGCAAGCGGTCGAAGAGGGCCACCCTTTTTTCATTGACGATCCATCTTGTACGGCGTCAACGCCCTCGCCTCCCCGCCGTGAGCTTGTCCGCCGCGTCCACCGAAGGCCCTCGTCTTTCAGGTCTTCATCCCCTCACCCCCGCTTTCTTTGCTCTCGGGAGCCTTGGGGCCGGCGTTGGGTTGCGGCGAGCCCTTCTCCTCCGGCGCGCCTTTGAGGAGGATCGTCTGCCCTCCGGTTTCGAGCGTCGCCGCCGTCACCACCCACTCCTTTCCGGCCTCCTTCGACAGCGTGACGACCGCTTTGCCATCGCCCTTGTCGCCCTTCAGTGAATAATGCAGTTCGGCGCGGCCCCTGCCGTTGTTGATGTTGACGGATCCTTGCGGAAAGAGGCCGAAGCTTTTTATCGTGCCCACCTTGGCCTGCACTTGCGGGTCGGCCTTGAGGAAGGCTTTTGCCGTGTCCTGCGCGCCGTTCTTCATCAGGAATCCGAACGGCGAAAGAAGTCCGGCGGCAACACAACACAGGCACAGCAGAACCACGAGAACGATCCCGCCGATGACGCCGAGAAAGAATTTGTCGGTACCTTTAGCCATGATCAGCCCTCCACCACCTCTTCCAAATGTCTGCCGTATGTTCGATGGAAATGAAACGGGGCGTGCTGCGTGAAGATGTAGTGTTTGAGATCTTCGCCGGAGAGTTCGCCCTTGTCGTAGGAACTGAAGAGGCCTTCTCCAAGCTGGAAGCCGATCTGTTCCGAAAGCTCGAAAAGGGTGGCACCGTCCAAGTCAAGGTAACGGTTCATCTCCATTTGGGAGAGGCGTGAACAGCCACGCGCCGCCTCTATGGAGTCAAGAAAGTCCAGCGTGCCTTTGAGAACGCTCAGGTGGCGCTGCGCGTAGGCGCACTCCTTGCGCGTGCCAAGGCGCGCGTAATCTTCACGCGCCCGCCTCATCTGGTCGCGGGTGCGGCAGTGGCGCATGGGGTTGATTAGCTTGGAGGCCACGAACCCGCTTGCGAAGTAATGGAGGCGGTGGAAAAAAGCCTCGGCGCCCAGGGCCACGTCAAGATCGGCGCCCATGAGATAGTGCGCCGCCTCCTGCACCGTCCTGTTGACGTCCAACATCGGGATGTAGATGATGTTGCCCCGCCTGATGAAAAGCGCCCGCCCGTCCTGGATGATTTTGGCGTAGGCTCGGCCGGGGCCCCCGCGGAAATAGGGAGCGTCCAGAAAGTCCAGATCCTTCATCGTGAATACCTGGAAGTCGTCGTCGCGCTTGAGCGAAAGCGCAAAAAGGTCCTTGAGGACGCGGATGTACTCGTGGACGCTCTCCGTCAGGTCGGGCGAGCCATCGGATTCATCTTCGCCGGCTGCCGCCCTTGGCCTGCAGTAGCCCTGCATCGCGCACAGAGCCTCGCCGCCATGTTCAAGCCATGTCAGGTTTGTCTGAACCTTGATCCAGGGCGCGGTGTTGTTCACCAGAAAGCGGCCGCCGTCAATTCGGAACCAGCCGAAAGGCTCGGCTCCGGCGCGCAGCCTGCGCATGATCACGGGCTCGCTGTTCTGAAAGAGAATGGCCGGGCGCAAACCGCGCTTCTCCAGTTCGCTGGGAAGATGGCGCGGCCCCAGGTGCAGGTCGCCAACCAGAGCGATAACCGGCTTGGGGGCATTCTCCTCCGCGATCTCCAGGAGCCTTTTCGCCATGAAAGCGTCGCGCGCCTTGAACCCGCCATCCGTGTTGATTCCGTGCACGCGGAGCTCTCGCGAACGGGCGAAGGCGAGGATCGGTTTGTAGTGCGAGAAATCGAAACCCCAGCGGTTGAAAAAACCGATGCGCTCAAGAAAGGTCCCGTCGTCCTCGATTTCGCAGGCCAGATACTTCGCCAATGCGGCGTCGTGTTCGGCCTGCACCATCTCCAGGGCCAGAACCGGTTCATGGCCGTTGTCACATAGTTCGCGCACGACGCCGAGATACTGCCGCTGCGCCTGGTCGAGCGTGTGAAAGTCCGCCACCAGCGCAAGGCCAGCCATAACGGCGCTCGAGATAAAATCCTCTTTGGCGCAGGGTTCGGGCCTCGCCCGCTCAAGCACGCCCGCGTAAGAACGATAGTACCGCCGCAAATCAGGCGGCTCCGGCCCTTCGATATCCCGGACTTGCCTTTTCAATCCTTTAAGGAGCCTACGGTAAAAAGCGAAGCCGGTCAGCTTGCGCGCCATGACCTCCCCCGGCGAATATTATACCCCACGGGTGAGGTTCTCAGAGCAAAGCTGGCATCACGCCTTGCCAAGGCCGAAGCTGACGGCTCTTTACAAGAAGCCGCTACCTTAGTACTCCGTTCCGGAAATACGCTGGCATTCGGCCGCCGCTGCATCCCGCGACAAGATTCGTTGCAGAAGAGAAGGCACAGGGTGTTCCTTTATGGGATACTTGGCAAGCCCTGATGAGTCTGGCACAAGACAGTCCTGATATCGAGTGGTACATGGAAAGAAGCGGCGGAAATAATGGATCTTGTAGTAGCAGAAACCTGCGGGGCATTAAGCGCGAAAAGAATGATAATGAGAAGGGCTCAATTCGCCGCTACGAGGCCAACCTACACAGAGCGTCATGCCTCCTCGTGACGCCGCATATTTATGACGCTCTGTATAAAAGACCACTTTGACGGCAGTCACCCATACGAAAGACTGCGCATCAACCTATCAACTCATCAACCTACTCGAAGGGATGTCCCGGTTTTTCGAAGTCGGGGGTGTAGTGGCTGGAAGCGCTTGGGTCCTGGACGTAGCCCTCTTCGATGCCGGAGGCGTCGAGCGCCTCAAGCGCCTTCTCCCATTCGGCTTTGGTGAGGGCGCGACCGAGGCGCGGGTGGGCGGAGGCGCGGGCGGCGGGAAAATACTGTGCCATGAGGCTCACGGCGGCGCTTTTTCCGAGCGCTTCGGCCAGAAATGCCAGAACGGCTTCCGTCTGGGAGAGGCCGCCAGGGAGAACCAGGTGGCGGACGAGAAGGCCGCGAACGGCTACGCCGCTTGCATCCAATCGAAGAGGCCCCACCTGGCGCCGCATCTCTCTTATGGCCGCCTGCGCGTTACTCGGATAACCTACGGCTTGGGAAAGCTCGGTAGCGGCGGTTTCGTCGGCGTACTTCAGGTCTGGCATGTAGATGTCCACCACACCGTCCAAGAGCCTGAGAGTCTCAACGTCGTCGTAGCCGTTCGAGTTGTAAACCACTGGCAGGCGAAAGCCGCGCTCGGCGGCGAGGGCGAGCGCCTCCACGGCCTGGGGAACGACGTGGCTGGGGCTTACCCAGTTGAGGTTGTGGGCGCCCTGGCGTTCCAAGTCCAGGTAGATTTCCGCGAGTTGGCGGGGGCTCGTCACGCCTCTCCCCTCTTTCCACTCCTGGCTGATCTGGACGTTCTGGCAGAAGAGGCATTCGAGGTTGCAGTGGGCGAAGAAGACCGTGCCCGAGCCGCGCTCGCCGGAAATGCAGGGCTCCTCTCCGTGATGAAGGCAGTAGGAAGCGACCTCGGCGTATCTGCCGGTGCGGCAGACGGCGCGGTGGTCATCAAGCCGTTTCACGCGGCAGTGGCGCGGACAGACTTCGCATGATTCGAGACGCTTGAGGAGCGCGCCGGACCTCCGGCCCAATTCACCGTTTTCAAAGAGGGCCAGGTATGAAGGGGAAGCCATCTGGTCAGGGCGCGCTGGCGCCGCCAGTCGCAAGGCTGATCTTGCCGGCCTCTTTCAGCGCCGCGCCGCATTCGGTGACGAGGGTTTCAATGATTGCCTTGACGCTGGCGCGCCGCTTTATGAGCCCGGCGATCTGGCCCATCATCACCGAGCCGCGAACGATGTCGCCCTCCATCACCGCTTTTCTGAGTGCGCCTACCGCCAGCCCCTCGATCTCCTCCCAGGATGCATCGGCGGCTTCGAGCTTGTAGAACTCTTGAGTGAGCTGGTTCTTGAGAGCGCGCACCGGCTTGTTGATCTTCCTTCCGGTAACCGTGGTCGAACGGTCGGCCGCCTCTACGATCACGTTCTTGTAGTTCTCGTGGGCCCGCGATTCATCGGCAACCACCAGCGCCGTTCCAAGCTGGACGCCTTCGGCGCCGAGGACGAAGGCGGCGGCCATCGTGCGGCCGTCTCCAATTCCTCCGGCTGCGACGACTGGAATGGACAGGGCGTCCACCATCTGGGGGACGAGCGGAAGCGTTGAAGTTTCGCCGATGTGCCCGCCGGACTCCTGTCCCTCGGCCACGATCGCATCGGCGCCGGAGCGTTCGAGCCTCTTCGCCAGCGCGACGGAATTGACGACCGGAACCACCTTCGTTCCCGCCTCGTGCAGCCCGGCGATGTACGGGCCGCAGTTCCCGGCGCCAAAAGTGATGACGGGGACTCTCTCCCGCTTGACGACTTCCACGCATTCTTGAAGGTTCGGGTTGAGAAGTATCAGGTTCACGGCGTATGGTTTTTTTGAAAGCGCCTTGTATTTCTTGATCTCGTCGCGCAGCAGCTCGCCGGGCATGTTGCCCGTCGCCAGACATCCCAGGCCGCCCGCTTCGCTCACGGCGGCAGCGAGAACGGCCTCGGAGACCCAGGTCATGCCTCCGGCCAGGATTGGATAACGAATGCCGAGCAGCGAGCAGATGCGGTTCTCTTTCACTGTTCCCTCTTGCGTCTAATCGCGGCCTCTGGCGGCGCGAATCCGCCTTCGTGAAGAGCGGACTGGAATGGAAGGATGGCTTTCTTTTCGGCTGTCGTGGCGGCGCGCCCAAGAACCGGGATGTAGCCTAACCTCAGAGACAGCCTTTGAGCGAGGATTTCAACTTTTGGGTCCTCTATCTCTCCGGAGGCGCAGCCGAGAAGGATTTCGCGCAGAGGCTTGAAAAGCACCGGCGGCGCGTCGCTCTCGTTCACTGAGCCGTCGCCCGCCGCCTCGCCGCGCGCGCTCATGTCAACACGCGCCGCGCAGAGGTGTATCCTTTCGGAGGATTGGCCGTGCGAAGGAAAGAACCCGCTGCCTAGCGGTTCTATGTCTCCGGGCGCGATTTGAAACCCGGCCTCCTCTGCCACCTCGGAGGCCACGCGGGCCAGAAAACCTTCCACGCCTTTGTCTTGAGGCTCCAGGCTTCCAGCGACGGCCTCCGGCGTGAAGAGGTGGCCGCGCTGGTCTGGAATGGCAAGAGGCAGATCCTTGCGAAAGTACACGGGGACGCGGATGCCCGGCCTGTAGCCCATGCAGGGAACGCCGTCCCTCTCGTAATACAAGGCGATAGCCACGGCGTCGAAGCCGCGTCTGTGAATATACTCATACAGGTAAGGGCGCGAAAACGTCCCATCATCGTATTTGTTGCGATAGTGCATTTTCACCAGCGTGAGGAAGCCCCCCTCGCCTTCCCGCGCCGGGCCGGCGGCTTCAATATCCACGACACGCCTTCGCTCCGTCATGGAGCTTCCGCCGGAATCTTATGAACCGCAAACCGCCCCCCGCCCGTCTCCTCGATGCGCGCCGCCTGGACGTCCGGGTCGTGCTCGAAGAAAAGCACCCACCCCTCGCGCGCGGCCTGGGGGAGTATCTTCTTTTTAGTGGCGAGCGTTTCGGCCGGGTAGAGGTCGTAGGCCATGATCCAGGGCAAAGGAATGTGGTGCGAGGTGGGGACGCAATCGGCGAGGTAAAGTCCGGTCTCGCCGTGAGACTTGATCATCAGCCCCTGCAACCCGCGAGTGTGGCCAGGCAATGGCTCCACCGCTACATTGGGCGCGACTTCCACTTCGCCGTTGATGAGTTCCATGCGCCCCTCGCCGTAAAGCGGCTTGTAGTTATCTGGAAAATATGAGGCGCGGTTTCGTTCGTTGGCCGCCATCGCTTCGCCGTATTCTACGCGCTGCACCAGGTAGCGGGCGTTCGGAAACGCTGGAAGAATCCGCCCCTCATCGTCGCGGACCGTGTTGCCGCCGGCGTGGTCAAAATGGAGGTGGCTGTTGATCACGATGTGAATGTCACCGGGCTCCAGGCCGTAGCGGGCCAGTTCCTCTTTGAGCGTCCACGGCCCCATGGCGTACATATCGCGAAAGGCGGCGTCCTCTTTGTCCCCTGCTCCGGTGTCTACCAGAATGTTTCTTCCAGCAGCCTGGACCAGAAGGACGTTCATCGCCATGGAGATACGGTTCTTATCATCGGGCGCCATCTTCTTCTCCCACAACACGCGCGGGACGACTCCGAACATGGCGCCGCCGTCGAGACGGAAAGTCCCGGCCACCAGCGAATGAACTTCGATCTCTCCAAGCCGCATCATGCTCCCCTGTCAGGCGTTCGCAACACCCCCCAATGGTAAAACAACGGTGAAGACCGAACCCTTCCCGGCTTCGGAAGCGACTTCGATCCTGCCGCCTAAAAGGGCGGCCATTCGGTCGGCGATCGCCAGGCCGAGGCCGGTTCCTGGATGCTTTCTCGCATCGGACCCGTCGAGCTGGCGGAATTCATCGAAAATACGGGCGAGCGACTCCTTGGCCATCCCCGCGCCGGTGTCGCTCACGCTCAGAAAAAGCCTCTCGCCCTCCGGCCTCGCTTCAAACACGACGCCCCCCTTTTCCGTAAATTTGTAGGCGTTGCTCAGAAGGTTAGCCATGATTTTACGCAACATCTCCTGGTCGCTGCAGATCTTTTCGGGCAGGCCGCCGGCCAGGCGGACTTCAAAGGAAAGTTCCTTGTTCTGGAAAAGAGGGGCCATGCTCTCTTTCAGGTTCTCCATGAACGCAACCAGCGAAAATTCGCGAAACCTCGGCTCAAGCTGGTACCGCTTGAGCTTCGCCATATCCAGGAGGTCGTTGATGAGATCCCCGAGAAGTTTCGCGTTTTTGCGGATGAGGCCCAGTTGGTGGCGCTGAATCAAAGGGGCGGAAGGCCCCATGTAGCGCTCAAGAACCTCCGAGGTCACCAGTATGGTAGTCAGCGGCGTCCGGAGCTCGTGGGTGATGTTCGCCACGAACTGCTCCTGCAGGCGGCTGCTCTCCTCCAGCTTGTAAACGCTTTGGCGCAGAGCGGCGGTCTTGGTCTCCAGTTGCTCTCTGGCCTCTTTGATCTGTTCTTCGAGGAGCCTGATCCGCTCGGCGCCGCCGGACATTGCCTAATCAACCGTGTTTTCGAGGCGCACGCCGCCCGTCTCAACCGCGATGACGTCGCCCCGCGAGAGCCTGCCTACCCCCGCCGGCGTTCCCGTGGCGATTAAGTCGCCAGGTTCGAGGGTCATGATGCTTGAAATAAAGCGGACAATTTCAGGGATGGAAAATGCCATCGCCAAGGCTTTCCCCTCCTGGACCTGGCGGCCGTTCAGAAACGTTCTCACCTCCAGTGTTGAAACGTCCTTCACGGGCGAGATCAGCGGGCCAACCGGGCAAAAGGTATCGAAGGATTTCGCCCTCGTGAACTGAACGTCACGTTTTTGCAGGTCCCTCGCGGTAACGTCGTTGACAGGAGTGACGCCCAGGATGTAAGCCATCGGATCGTCGGCTGTGGCCAGTTCACGGCAGGTCCGTCCGATCACCACTCCTATTTCGCCCTCGTACTCCACCTGCCCGGACTGGCTTGGCATCCGAATCACGCCACGGTGGCCCAAAAGCGCCGAAACGGGCTTCAGGAAAAGCAGCGGCGTTTCGGGCACGGGGTTGCCCAGCTCCTTGGCATGCTCAATATAGTTCCGCCCAACGCAAACTATCTTCGCGGGCCTGCAAGGCGGCAAAAACCGCACGGCGCCAATGTCAATCACGG
>JBBIMN010000030.1:0-6447 GCA_037444385.1 Acidobacteriota bacterium
CCATGCTCATAATGGCCCGGGCATTTATAGAGATAAAGCAGCCAGACGTCGTGATTGATCTGCTGGAAGGCCCGGCGGCGCCCGCATCCGGGACATCACTGATGGCTGACTACCTTCGCGGCCGCGCTTTCGAGGAGCTTGAGCGCGTGGAAGACGCCGCAACGGCCTACAAGAGGGTGACGGCGCGAGACATGGGTTTCATGGACGCCGGCCAGAGGCTGAAAGAGCTTCCCAACCGTGCCGTGCGCAAAGAGGGCGGCCGTTATGTTCCAAAGGCGCTGCTTTTCGAGGACGCTTGCGGAGAACTCTGGGAGGGCGATGACACGCGCCTTGCGGTAAGAGTTCTTTTGCACAGGATCCCTTTGCCTGGAGGCAACGCCGGCATGATAAGGCGTTACGCCGAATCCGTCAAAGCGCTGATAGGCCTTTCACACCCGGCGATTCTGCAGGTGCGCGACGTGCAGGAAGAGGGGCAGGGACTGGCGATAATATGCGAACCCTTCGGGCAGGAAAGCTTGGAGCGCCGCCTTGACAAAGGGTGGACCCCATCGCTTTTCGAAGCGCTCGACGTGGCCAGGCAGGTTCTCGAAGCGCTGGAGGAGGCTCACCGCCGTAATGTCCTCCACCGGCAGCTCAGCCCGCAAAGCGTGCTTCTGGACCAGGCTTTGCGCGTCAAGGTCCGTGGGTTCGGCACCGCTCGCCGCCTGTCCGAAATTCCCGAAAGTCCGGCAAAGGAGGCGTTGCTGCCGTATCTCTCGCCGGAGGTGCTTGTCGGCGAGAACCAATCCGCCGCGTCTGACCTTTACGCGGTTGGCGCCATGCTCTACCGAATGCTCTTGGGCGCGCAGCCGAAGTGGTCCGGGGAGCCTGGGGCAAATTCGGCGTCTGGACGGTTTCCGCTGCTCCTTGCCGCCGCCGTACCGGAACTCTTGAAGAACATAATGGCCCGCCTGATGGCGCCCGAGCCCTCGGAAAGGTACCGTGAAGCCAGTGAGGTCTTAAGGGACCTGCGGGGACTTGAATTGGCCCCTGGCGCCGTCGTTGCATCGAGGTACGAGATCATAGAGGAGATCGGGCGCGGCGGCATGGGCCAGGTCTTTCGCGTCAGAGACAGAGATCTCGACGAAGTCGTGGCGCTTAAAACCTTGAAGCCGCGCAGCGACCTTTCGCAGGTTGCGAGAAGCCGCTTCCTGTTGGAGATCAAGCTCGCCCGCAAGATCACGCACCCCAACGTCGTCCGGGTCTTTGACCTTGGAGCGTGGCGGGATCTGACTTTTCTTACCATGGAGTACATTCCGGGACCGACGCTAAGCCGATGGGTGCGTGAGGAGAGCGGCAGCCGCGCGTCGCTTGGAGAGAAGATCGCAATCTTGAGGGGCGTCGCCTCGGGGCTGGCGGAAGCGCACAAGCTTGGAATCATCCACCGCGACCTAAAGCCGCAGAACGTCATTCTGACGCCGCATGGAGTGCCAAAGGTGGTTGACTTTGGAATCGCCTACGCGCAACAGGGAGCGGAACTTACTCAGGACGGGCACTTCGTGGGCTCTCCCAAATACGTTTCGCCCGAACAGGTTCAAGGTTTGCCGCTTGATGCCCGCTCCGACATTTACAGTTTCGGCCTCCTGGCCTATTTTCTTTTCACGGGCGAGGACGCATTTACCGGAGACAACCCGACGCTTATTCTTATGGCGCAATTGAGAAGCGCTCCGCCTGATCTTTGCGAAAAAATCAGGGCGCCTCAAAGCCTCGGAAGCCTCGTGGCAAGGTGTCTGTCCAAATCCCCGGAGGGCCGCCCATCAAGCCTTCGCGAAGTGCTTCGCTCTTTAGAGGAGATCAGATGAAGCGCGCATACGTTCTGGACACCAACGTTCTCCTCCACGATCCCAGAAGCCTTTACCGCTTTGAGGAAAACGACGTGGTCATTCCCATATGGGTAATTGAGGAGATAGACCGGTTCAAGCGCGAGGTGACCGATCTGGGCAGGAACGCCCGCCAGGTTTCACGCGAGCTGGACGCGCTTAGGGAGAAAGGCCCGCTTTCGAAGGGCGTCATGCTGGAAGGCAAAGGAATGCTCAAGGTGGTCCTGGACCGCGAGGACGGCTTGTTACCGCCTACAATTCGCGGCGACAGCGCGGACAACCTCATACTTGGCTCCGCGCTGTTTTTGAAAAAACGGGGCGCCGACGTGGTCTTGGTTACAAAGGACACGAACCTCAGAGTGAAGGCCGACGCCCTCGGGCTGCGGGCCGAGGACTACGAGACTGACAAGATTCAGGTTGAAGAGCTTTACGCTGGCTGGCATTCAGCCACCGTTCCAAAGTCGGCGGTGGACCACCTCTACCAGCGGCGCACCATACCTTGCCCCGTGGATGATGCCAAGCCGAATGAGATGTTTTGCCTGGTTGACGAGGGCAACCCTTCCCATACCGCCCTGGCCCGCCACGACCCCGTGAAGCGGGAGCTTCAAGCGCTGGAGGAGCCAAAGCCCGTATGGGGCATTTCTCCGCGCAACCGCGAACAGCGCTTCGCTCTGGACCTGCTCCTGAACGACCGGCTTTCTCTCGTCACCCTGGTGGGCAAGGCCGGCACCGGCAAGACGCTGTTGGCGATAGCGGCCGGGCTCCACAAGGTGACCGACCAGCAAGTGTTCCAGAGGCTCCTTGTCACCCGCCCGATTTTCCCGATGGGCCGGGACATAGGCTACCTGCCGGGCGAGCTCGAAGCCAAGCTCAAACCGTGGATGCAGCCCATCTTCGACAACCTTGAGCTTCTGCTCAACCTCTCGTACAGCAACCGGGGCCACGACGCCTACCAGGAGCTTGTCGAGCAGAGGATTCTGCAGATAGAGGCGCTCACCTACATCAGGGGCCGCTCCATTCCGCAGCAGTTCATGGTGGTGGACGAGGCGCAGAACCTCACACCTCACGAGGTCAAGACCATCGTAACCAGAGCTGGCGAGCGCACGAAGATCGTGCTCACCGGCGACCCTTATCAGATTGACAACCCCTACATTGATTCATCCTCGAACGGATTGACGTACCTCGTCGAAAGAATGAAAGAGTCGCCGCTTGCGGGACACATTACGCTGGTGCGAGGCGAACGGTCCGACTTGGCCGAGACGGCGGCCAACGTATTATGAACGCTTGCAGGCGGGGAGCCGCCGTAGCGGTTATCCTTGGCGCTCTTTGCGGTTGGGCCGCTCCGGCCTTGGCGTCCGGGCCTTACGTAAGCGGCTTCAAGGCCGAAATTGAAAACCAGAAGGTGAACGCTTCTTTCGGCGTGGCCGCCGCTTTCGACAGGGAGGACCTGAAGGAGGCGATCTCTTCGACGCGAACCGTCACCGTCACGTTTACGGCGGAGGTAATCAAGCACAGGCTCCTGTGGAAGAACAAGACGATAGCGCGCAAGGTCGTGAAGCGGCGAATCACGTTCGACAACCTGACCAGGCAGTACACCATCGAAACGCTTCTGGACGGCGAGAGGGTTGGCGAGACGATGGCCGCATCCTACGAGGAGATGGCGGGGAGGGCGGGGCGGGTTGACAATCTTGAACTTACCTCGGTGGCCGACATTGAACCGGGCTCTACATATACGGTCAGGGTCCGCGTGAGGCTGCTGTCCGGCTTCACGCTCTGGATCATCCCTTGGGACGTGGAGACGCCATGGGTCAGCCAGGAGCTCAGCACCCCTTAAAACGCCTGCTCTCCAGGCGCGCCGCGGTGATCACGCTGGCGCTTCTGGGCATCGCCGGAGGCGTGGGCTTTTTAGCGCTCTTGCGCCGCGAGGTGCTTCTGAGCGCGCCGGAGAGTGGCGGCACGCTCCTGACGGCGCTTTCATTGATGAATTTTCTTCTCCTCCTGACGCTGCTGTTCGTCCTTTTCAGGCAGTTGATCAAAGGTTTTTTGGAATGGCGGCGATTCAGGGAGGGGGCGCGCTTTCGCACCCGCCTGCTCACGACTTTCGTCCTTTTGGGCCTAGCCCCTTCGCTCCTTCTTTTCGTCGGGGCGATACAGCTTTTTGAATCAACTCTCGACCGCTGGTACCAACTGCCAGTTCACAGCCTCAGCTCGGCCGGGCAGAAAATGGTGGATCAGGCGCTGGACATGGTAAGGGACCAGACATACCGCGAAGCCAGCGGCCTGGCCGGCCAGTTGCGGCAAGTCCCGGCGGAGTTGCGGCCAGCTCTGGCCCGCCATCTTTACAGCTTCGGCAGCCTCGACGAACTCTTTCTCATTGACCGCGGCGGGAAGCTTCTTGCCGTCCTTCCTTCGGAAGCCGTGCCGCCCGGTGCGTACAAAGTTGCGAAATGTTTCCTGGCGGAAGGACTCAAAGGGTGGATTGACCTTACTCCCAGGCCGGTGGTTTTGAGTGGCGTCAAGGTTGACGAATCGTCCGCCGTGGCCGTTGGCTCCTACCTTCCGCCCGAACTTTTCGAGCAGGCAAGGTTCATCTCGCAGAACAACCAGGCTTTCCTCCGGGCCAAGTCCGAACGCCGGAACGTCGAAATAACCATGATTTCATCTTATCTGGCGCTTACGTTGGTCGTAATCGTGGCCGCGGTCTGGATCGGGTCCCGGCTCTCCAGGGAGATCAGCGTTCCGCTGAAACTCCTTTTGGAGGGAACTCACGAGGTTTCCCGCGGGAATCTCCATCACCAGATTCCCTACAGCGCAAGAGACGAGATTGGTCAGGTTGTCACATCATTCAACAAGATGACGCTCGACTTGGGCCAGACGCAGAGAAATCTGGAGCGCTCCAATGAAGAGCTTCGGCATATCACGGAGGATGCCGAGAGGCGGAGGCGCTACATCGAGATGCTGATGGAGACGCTGCCGGTTGGGGTCGTCTCGTTCGGCCCCGAGGGGGATGTCAGAACCGTCAACCCTCGGGCGCGCGAACTTCTCGGCATGGAGAAATCCGATCCGCCCCACAGGTTGTTGACGAGGCCGGAGTGGTACGAGATGCGGGGCGCGCTGGAGGGTTTCCCAGGCCGTCACGTTTCCAACCGGGAAGTGGCGCTTTCGGGGCGGCAGGGCCAGCGGATAATCTCGGTCTCGGCCAATGCCCTTCAAGACGCCGCGGGCGGAGTCTTTGGTTCGCTGGTGATCCTCGAAGACATCAGTGACTTGAGCCGCGCCCAACGAATCGCCGCGTGGCAGGAGGTCGCGCGCCGTCTGGCCCACGAGATAAAGAATCCGCTCACCCCCATAAGGCTGTCGGCGCAGCGAATAAGGAAAAAGGTCAGGGAGAAGGCAAGTGACCTTGAGCCAGCCGTAATGGAGGGTACGACGACGATCGAGCGAGAGGTCGAGGGCATGATGACGATGGTCAACGAATTTTCGCGCTTTGCGAGGCTGCCGGAGATTCATCCAAGGCCCGGACCGCTGGCGCAGCTTATAAAGGACGCGGTCGCTACTTACAAGACCGCTTATACGAAGGTGACGTTTGATCTGGCCCTGCCCCAGGATTTTCCTTCGGTGCGAATTGACCCGGAGCCTCTAAGCAGGGCGCTTAAGAATCTTTTCGAGAACGCGATCGAGGCGATGGAAATGGCGGGGACGATCACGGTGAAGCTGGACGAATGGAGCGGCTCGGCAAGGCTCATCATTCGCGACACCGGCCCCGGAATCCCGAAAGAGGCGCGCACACGCCTCTTTCTGCCATATTATTCGACCAAGAGGCGCGGGACTGGGCTTGGCCTTGCCATCGTAGCAAGGGTGCTTGAGGAGCATGGCGGTTCGATCGCGGTTGACGAGACCTATGAGGACGGCGCGGGATTTATCATCACGCTGCCGCTGTAAAGAAGATGAGGAATGATGGATGAGAGATGGGTCCAAGACGCAAGAAAAGCACATTGCACTCGTCACTCATAACCTACTCTAGGAGCCTGTAATGTCCGAGGGCCGCGTTTTAGTGGTTGACGACGAAGGGGCGATTCGCCAGACGTTAAGGCAGTGCCTCGAGGACGATGGCCACCAGGTGGCGTTGTGCGAGTCTGGAGAAGATGCGCTGGCGCTCCTCGAATCTCAGGATTTCGACCTCATCATGCTCGATGTATGGCTTCCCGGGATGGACGGGCTCAAGGTCCTCGAGGAGATGCGCCGCTTGGGGCGAAGCGAGGAGGTGGTGATGATCTCCGGCCATTCAAGCATTGACACGGCCGTGCGCGCCACTCGCTTGGGCGCCTTCGATTTCATTGAGAAGCCTCTTTCGTTGGAGAGGGTCGAAGTTTCCGTGCAGAATGCCTTAAAGAAAGTCCGGCTGGAAGAAAGAAACAAGATTTTAAGGGAACAGCTCGGCCCCGAGACGGAGCTGGTCGGGCAGAGCGCGCCAATGCATATGCTCAAAGAGCAGGCATTGAGGGCGGCGCCCACCGACGGGCGCGTGCTTATTTTCGGAGAGAACGGCACCGGGAAGGAGCTGATAGCCAGGCTCGTCCACGCTCAC
>JBBIMN010000030.1:6457-11284 GCA_037444385.1 Acidobacteriota bacterium
GAGGTCAACTGCGCGGCGATCCCACAGGAACTCATCGAAAGCGAGCTGTTCGGCCACCGCAAGGGCTCATTCACCGGCGCTTTCGAAAACAAGAAGGGAAAATTTCTTTTGGCGAGCGGCGGCACGCTCTTTCTTGACGAGATTGGGGACATGAGCCTCGCCACGCAGGCGAAGGTCCTCAGGGCCTTGGAGGAGCAGACGATCGAACCGGTTGGAGGCTTGGGTTCGGTGAAGGTCAACGCGAGAGTGATCGCGGCGACGAACAAGGACCTTCCAGCGGAAATCGCCGCCGGCCGATTTCGCGAGGATCTCTATTACCGGCTTAACGTCGTGCCGTTGAGGGTTCCTCCGCTTCGCGAGCGCCGGGAGGACATCCCTCTCATAGCCGGCTATTACTTGCGCACATTTTCAGCCAAGTACGGCAAACCCGCCAAGCGCCTCTCCGATCAAGCCAGGGAAGCCATGACCGTTTACTCGTGGCCTGGAAACGTTCGCGAACTGAGAAACCTCATGGAGCGCGCCGTCATAATGGCGCCGGAGGGCGAGCTCAAGGCGCGGGACGTCGGCCTCGGGCCGGAGGACCAGCACGCCTCGATGGCGGGCGCGGATACGGCCCATGGCCTGCTATGGGAAGGTGCCATTAAAGAGGCGCGGGAGGCATTTGAACGAGAGTTTATCAGCCGTTCCCTTGCGCGCAACGGCGGGAACGTTTCAAGAACGGCCCTGGAGCTTGGGATTGAGCGCCGCCACCTTTATAGAAGGCTTCAGGCGCTGGGATTGCGCAAAGAAACGCAGTATGATGCCGACGATTAGGGAAGAAGGCAAGAAAGTTGGAGAGCTGGAAAGCGAGAGGGTGCAAACGTGAGGCGATGAGAAGGCCAGGCAACAGGCACGGGAAGATGAGGCAGCCGCTAGGTCCTCGGCCTCTTTACGCCAAAAGAAGGAGCCGGTCATGGTTATGATCAACCGCTCGACCAAGGAAGCTACAGTTAAAATCGTCTACTACGGCCCAGGCCTTGGCGGCAAGACCACCAATTTGGAGTATGTCTACCAGAAGGCCGTGCCCGAGAAGCGTGGCAAGCTCCTGACCGTTGCCACGGAAACTGACCGCACCCTGTTCTTTGACTTTCTGCCAATGGATTTGGGAACTATCCGGGGAATGCGGCTGCGCGTCCAACTCTACACAGTTCCTGGCCAGGTCTTCTACGACGCCACCCGCAGAATCGTCCTCAGGGGCAGCGACGGCGTGGTCTTCGTGGCCGACTCGCAACCGGCGATGATGGAGGCCAACATCGAGAGCGCGAACAACCTCAAGAAAAACCTCCAGTTGAACAATCTCGACCCGGACACCATACCGCTTGTCTTCCAGTACAACAAACAGGACCTGAACGACCTGGCCACGCTCGAAGAGCTCGAGTCGCGGCTCAATTGGCGTTCAGCGCCCCATTTTCTTTCCGTCGCCACGGTCGGCAAAGGCGTCAACGAGACCCTCAAGAAGATTATCGAACTGGTGGTGCGAAAGCTTCACGAGCAGGACGCCGTTCTCAAGAGCGCGCGAAAGCAGATGACGCCGCAAGCCTCGCAAGAGCAGGCGGCAGCCCAGCCGGTCCAAGAGCCGAAGGAAAATGTACCCGGCAAACCGCCTGAAACCACCGTTTCGGAAGAGAAGCAGCCAGGGATTGAACCGGCGCCCACGGGCGAAGAGGCCGCTCCTCAGTCGTTGCCGGAAGAAGAGCCGGAAGTGGAGCGGCTGGAGGAAACGGACCTGACACCAGAACCGGTGGCCGTCATCAAGCCCGTGGAGGTGCAGCCTGAAATCACCGAGGTTACGCCTCTTCCCGACGGCAACACCACTGAAATGCCAGAAGAGGCGGAGGAGCCGGTGGCTGCGGCGCCGGTTGCAATGGCGGCCGAGGAAATAAGCGAGAAGCCGGAAGCTGTTCCCGTTCCCCTTGAACCGGAGCGCGGCCTTGGAACGGAGATTCAAGTCCTGGAAGAGGCGCTCACGGAGCTTGAGATCCGCGCCAGGGCCATGGCTCGGGACATCCGCGACCTTCAGACAACGATCACCGCCATCAAGGAAAAGGCGCGTTAGCTGATGGCTGGATTGAAGACGATCGTAATTGGGACGCCGTCCAAGTCCGAGACGGCGATAAGAAGGCCGAGCCCGGCGCTTGGGGTGCTTCTCCTCTTTGTTCTCTCCGCGTGCGGCGCTAAAAGCGGGGCTCTTCAGGTCAGGCGGGGAACCTTCCAAGACAGGATGGTATTGACCGGAGAGTTGAGAGCCGTCCACTCCGTTGATGTCATTGTCCCCCGCCTTCCCCAATGGCGCACCCAGATTCGCTGGATGGCGCCGGACGGGAGCCAGGTGAAGAAGGGCCAGAAAATCCTGGAACTGGACCTAACCGCCGTCGCGGGCGATGCCGAAGACAAGAGACTCGCGGCGGACAAAGCCCTCAACGACTATGAGAAGCAGCAAGCCCTGAATACCTCCAGCCTCGAAGCCGCGCGGATCAAGGTTGCCCAGCGGCAAGTTGAAGTCGAGAAAGCCCGCATGACCGCCACGATCCCCGCGGAGCTTCTTCCCAGGCGCGATTACGAAGGGAATCAACTGGAGCTGGCCCGCGCGGAGGCCGAGGAGACAAAAGCGAAAAGCGATCTGGCCGCCGCCGAGGAGGCCGCCTCCGCTGATGCTTCCGTGGCGAAACTCACGATGGAAAAGGCCCGGCGCGACCTGGACTTCGCCGACGAGGCGCTTCGGGCCATGACGGTCCTTGCCCCTTGCGACGGCGTCATAGATGTGGCCCGGCATCCCTGGTATAATCGAAAGTTGCAAGTGGGCGATACCGTTTTTGTCGGGATTACCATTCTCCACGTGCCGGACATGAGCCACGTGGAGGTCGCGGCAAGGCTTTACGACGTTGACGAGGGAAGGGTACAGCCGGGTATGAAGGCGGTCTGCCGTCTGGACGCGTTTCCGGACGTCCCGCTCGACGGCACTGTCAAAGAGGTCGCCGAGGTGGCCCAGGAGGTGCCTGACAGCCCCGCGCGCCGGGCTTTCCACGTGGCCGTGGACATCGGCAAGGGTTACCCGGACAAAATGCGCTCCGGCATGAGCGTCAAGGTGGAGGTTCAAACGGAGCGCCTCGAAAACGTTCTTCTGGCCCCGCGCGCCGCGCTCGATTTTTCAGGCGCTAAGCCTCTCGCCATGCTTTTCAACGAGCGGAGCGTGGAAGTGAAAGCGGGGCCGTGTAACTCGATTGAGTGCGTCGTGACGGAAGGGCTAAGGGAGAATCAGCGATTGAAGCCGTTCGAGACCGCTGAATGAACTTCGATGCCGCCAAACGCGCCGCTTCACGGATCGCCAAGATTTCGGCGGGCCTGATCCTCGGCCATTATCGAATCACGGCGGTTGTTGCCGTGGCTGCCGTTGCTCTGCTCGTTATGGGGCGCGGTTTTTTCTCAAGCGACGTTCCGCAGGCGGTCGTCCGCAGGGGAGCCCTGACATTGAGCGTGCCCTTCAGCGGCATTCTGAAGGCGGACGATTCGGACCGGCTCGGCCCCCCGCAGGTGCCTCGCGTCTGGATGTACAAGATTTCCATGATGGCGCCTGAGGGCCAGGTCGTCAAGAAAGGCGCGCCCGTTCTTGGCTTTGACGCGAGCGACCTCCAGCGCGAGCTGGATTCCAAGCTTGCTGAAAGCGGCACTGCCGCCTCTCAAGTGGAAAAGATGCAGGCCCAGATGGAGATCAATCGCCAGGATGGGATTCTCGGCTTGGCGCAGGCGGAAGCCAGTTTGCGCAAGGCAAAGATGCAAAGTGATATCCCGCCCGGCCTCCAGCCGGAGAACAAGATCAAAGGAGCGCAACTGGACGCGGCCCTCTACGCACGGCAGATCGAAAGCCTCAAAGCGTCCCAGGCGGCGGACATGGCGTCGTTCGCGGCCGACCTGGCCTCCGTGCGCAGGACAAAGGAGAGGGCCGATGCGCGGCTGGCGGAGATCCGCGCCGCGATGGAGCGCATGACCGTCCTGAGCCCAAGAGATGGAACGGTTATCTATATCACCAGCGAGGAGACCCAGCAGAAGAAGCAGATCGGGGACGAATGCTGGGTTGGAGAAAAAGTCCTGGAGGTAGCCAATCTGGCCAAAATGAGCGGCGAAGGGCAGGTTGACGAGTCGAACGCCGGCCTTCTTGCCGCCGGCGAAAGGGCCCGCCTTCGGCTCGACGCCCACCCGGACGAGGAGCTGTCGGGTACGATATGCTCGGTCGGCCAGGCGCTGGAAGCCAAGTCGCCTACCAATCCGCTCAAGGTCGTCAAGGTGGAAGTGAGGCTGGATGAGACCGATCCCAGGCAAATGATGCCGGGGATGAGGTTCACGGGGTTCATCGAGACCGGATCGGTGGGCGACGCGCTGTTGATCCCTCCCGACGCGGCCACGGAAACACCCGCCGGCGTGACGGCCCGCGTGAAGTCGTTCTGGGGATGGCGGACCGTAAAGATTAAGCTGGGAGAGCGCGGCAAAGAGATGGTCCAGGTTCTTGCCGGGCTTCGGGAAGGCGACGTCCTCGCGCGCCGCATGGTGGAGCCGGGGGGCAAGCCATGAAGCGCATCAAGGCAACGGCCCTCGTCGTCATCGCGGCCGTCGTGGCCGCTCTCATTCTTGGCGCGGCCATACTGGCGCTTGGGGGACCGGAAGTCCCGGTCCTGAAGGTGTCTCGCCAGCCGTTTCAAGTGCGGGTCCGTGCCGACGGCGTTTTGAAGGCGATTGACTCCACGCCGGTTTCCACTCCGCTCTCGGCGGGCGCGCGGATGACGATGGCGCGGC
>JBBIMN010000030.1:11342-13245 GCA_037444385.1 Acidobacteriota bacterium
ATAGCTTGGATCGTTGATGATGGAACGCTGGTCAAGAAGGGTGATCCGATCGTCCGCTTTGACCCCACCGATTTTGAGAAGGGGCTAAGAGACGGCGAAGCCGACGAGACCATGGCCAAAGACAAAATAGCCAAAGCGCGGGCACAGAGCGCAACGGTGGATCTTGGCCTCGACCTGGATGCTTCAATGGCTAAGAAGGATATGGCCCACGCAAAGGCGTTTCAAAGCAAGGACGAGAATATCTTCTCGCGCTTCGATATAGCCAGCTCGCTTTTAGACACCGATCTGGCGCAAAGCCGCGCCGACTACGCGCAGGAAATGAAGAAGGCCAGGGGAACGCTCGCCAAGACTGAGGTTGACCTCCACTCGATTGAAGCTCAAAAGGCCGGTCGCGACGTGAAGAGGGCCGAAGCCTCCTACAGCGCCCGTGAAGTCACGGCGCCGCACGACGGCGTGGTCATTCTTCAGCGCGACTGGCGCGAGGAGCTGCCCAGGCCCGGCAAAGTCGTCTGGCCGGGGCAGAAGCTGGCTGAGATTCCGAAGCCTGGCGGGCTTCAGGCGGAAGTGTATATCCTGGAAGCCGACGCGGGCGGGCTTGCCGTTGGCCAGCGCGCCGAGGCGGAGTCCTTCGGATATTACGGCGCGCCCGTCGCTGCCGTTGTTTCAAGGGTGGACACGCTTGCGAGGCCGAGGTTCCCGAGCGTCCCGGTCCAATATTTCGGAGCGACGCTGAAGTTCGAAGGTAAGCCCCCCGCCTCCTTCGTCCCGGGCCAGCGCATCCAGGCGGTGATCCTGGTGGCGGACATGAACGACGTTCTTGTGGTTCCAAGGCAGGCCGTCTTTCAGCGGACCGGGCACAGCGTCGTATTCAGAAGGAGCCTCATGGGCCGGTTCAGCCCGGCTCCGGTCGTACTGGGGCCCGGCGCGCCAGGGCGCATTGTCGTGAAAGAGGGATTAAAGGCCGGAGACGTCGTGGCGCTCGTGGATCCGACGCTACCGAATTCAAAAGGAAATGAGCCTCCAAAGGCGGGCGGCCCCGCGTCGGGGATCGCGCCATGAACCCTCTCGACGCTTTCAATAGCGCGTACGCCAGCCTGTCGGCCCACAGGCTTCGTTCCATCTTGTCAATGCTTGGGATGCTTTTCGGCGTGGGGGCGGTCATCGCCATGCTCGCAATCGGCGCCGGCGCTGAACAGCAGGCGATGGCCATGATCGAACGCCTTGGATTGAGAAACGTGATCTTGCGAGCCAAGGATTTCAAGAAAGAGGAATTGGAAGAACTGAGAAAGAAGTCTCCTGGCGTCTCGCTGCGAGACGGGGAGGCGATAGCCGAGGCAATGCCAACGGTAGATCTGGTGGCGCCCGTCGTCAAGATAGAGCCTTACAAAGTTCTGGCTGCCGGCGGGTCGGCAGACTGCCAGGTGTACGGCGTCTCCTTCCGGCAGAAGGCTCTTTTCGGCATGAAGCTCGCCGAAGGCCGATACCTCGATGCGAAGGACGAAAAGGAGAGCGCCCAAGTGTGTGTCATCGGGCAGGAGGCGCGCAAGGAGCTGTTCGGTTTCGGCCCGGTGCTCGGGCAGGACCTCAAGGTCAACGACGTGTGGCTCGAAGTAGTGGGAGTCTTTGCGGGACAGCAAGAAGGGAGTTCGCTCCAAGGGGTTCAGATCGGCTCTCTCGCTAAAGAGATTGACATTCCCCAAACCACGGCATTGAGAAAGTTCGACCGCGATCCCTTGAAGTCGCCGGTGGACGAAGTGGTCCTGCGCCTTGCCAAGAACGCCTCCCCCAGCCAGGCCGCGCTGGCGATGAAGGGGCTCGTACAGAGGTTTCACGGCGGCGTGGATGACTACGAGATCGTCGTGCCGGAGGCGCTTCTTGAACAGAGCCGCAAGACGCAGAGGCT
>JBBIMN010000031.1:0-4265 GCA_037444385.1 Acidobacteriota bacterium
TGCTGTATGCCGGTTCGAAAGTTCTGTGGGTCAGGTAGAAAAGATATTTTCCGTCCGGATCGAAGGCGGGGCACGAATCATTATAGAAGCCCGCGGTCGCCTGGCTCGTCTTTCCCGTCTTCGTGTCGCGGATGAAAACGGCCCCCATCCTGTTCTCCACCTCTCTCGACCAAGCAACGTAGCGGCTGTCAGGCGACCACGAAGCGCGGAACCCCATCAGGCTCTCGTGGCCGTTGTCCTGAACCTCGTGATATAGCCATAGTCCTTTGTCAATTTTGGTGACGGCGCCGGTTGCCATGTCGCAAAGCTCTATGTTCATCGCCTGGTCGGCGAAGGCGACGGTCTTGCCGTCAGGGGACCAGAAGATGCCGTAGCGGTATCCGGGGCCGAGTTTCGTGACGGTGCGCTCTTCACCGGAACCGTCGGCGGGCCGCACGGTAAGCTCGTATTCGCCCGTCCGGTCGCTCCAGTAAACGATCCACTTTCCGTCGGGAGACCAGGCCGGGAAGCGCTCGGCCACTCCTGAAGTGCGCGTCAGGTTCAACGTTGGCCCGTGTTCGGCTGGAACGGTGAAGAGATCACCGCGCGCCTCGAAGACTACCCGCTTGCCGGACGGGGAGATGTCCGCGCCCTTCACTTCGCCAGCAACTTTCTTGGTCTGGGGCCTCAGCGTCGCCGCGTCCGTAATCGCCTCGGCTTTTACGGGCGCAACTTTTTCGTTAGCCAGATCCATGATGTACAACTGGCCGCCAGCTTCAAAAACCATGTCGCCAGGGCCGATTGAGGGGAAATGGACGTCGAAATCGGCGAAGTGGGTCGCTTCGCGCCAGGCTCCGGTCTTCGTGTCGTAGGCCCACACGTTGTACCGCTCGTTTGCGCCACGGTCGCTCAGCACGTAGAGCGTGGAGCCATGCCACATGGGCTGGCTGTAGCTCGCGCCTGCGTCACCGACGCGCCTGCTCGTTTTGTCCTTCAGGTTGAAGAGCCAGATTCTGGAAACGTCGCCGCCACGGTAACGCTTCCAGGTTCTCAGGTCCTCGCTGTTTGGACAGTAGGCGAGAACGGTGCCGTCCTCGGAGATCGCGCCGAATTCGCCGTAAGGCACCGGCAGTTTCTCGGGGAGGCCGCCGTTTGCGGAGACCTTGTAAAGTTGGGAGTAACGGCTTACGGGCGATTCCATGGAACTTGCCACCAGCAGCGATTTCCCGTCCGGGAACCAGCCCAGCACGCGGTCAAAAGCCGGGTGGTGCGTCACGCGGCGGATCTCTCCACCCTCCGCTGGAATCACGTACACGTCATCGTTTCCGTCGTAGTTGCCCGTAAAGGCCAGGAGCTTGCCGTCGGGAGAGAACTTCGGAAACTGTTCTATACCCGGCGCGGTAGTGAGCCGCGAAGCGGCTCCTCCCGATTTGGGCATAACCCAGATGTCGCCCCCGTAGGAAAAAGCAATGAGGCCGCCGGACACCGCTGGTTCGCGAACCAAAAGCGCGTCGAGCTGGGCCAGGGCTACCAACGAGAAGACCGAAAAGATTGCGATTACCGATGCAAGCCTCAATTGGCGCATGAGAGCCTCCTAAACAAGAGCAGATTCTACCACTGGCAGCCCAAAAGGGGCCACGAAATCTGTTATGATTTCCCCGAGGGAGGGAGCGCGGCGTTGACGACGGCGAGAGCCATCTCCGCGATTGTATGCGTGGCCTATCTGCTCGCCGCCCTCTCCGGCGGCGCGGCGCTGATTCTTCAGGCGTTGATCTATCTGGCCTTCCCGTTCGCCTGCATCTGGTTCGGAGACGAGATAGGGTCGTACACGGGGATTCTCTCCAGGGGCCCGGCGATCACCCAAGCGACGCCGGGGTGCATCGTGCGGGCCGCCGGTTGGGTCATGCTCCTCCTCCCGTTGATTCTCATCGCCCTTGGGGTGTTTCCAAAGCATCGGTGACGATGCTCCCGGGCGCGGGAGCGGGAATGGCTCAGGTGATCTTGCTCCCCGGCGGGACCTCCTCGATGAACTGGAGAAGGACCGGCTCGCCGTCAAGGTTTCCGGCCATGATCATGCCGTTCGACTCGACGCCCATGAGACGGGCGGGCTGGAGATTGACGACGAAGGGGCAGGTCTTGCCGGCGAGAAATTCGGGAGCGTATTTCTTCCCTATGCCGGCGACGATCTGGCGGCGCTCATCGCCGAAATCCACGATGAGGCGGACGAGCTTGTTGCTCTTGGGCACCCGCTCGGCCTCGATTATTTTCCCGGCGCGAAGCTCGGCGCGGTGGAACTCGTCTATCGAAAGGCACTCCGGACCGGGCGCTGTTGGCGCGGGTGCGGGAACGGCGGCGGCTTCCGGCTTCTTCTCTTCGTCCATCTTTCTCTCCGCTCCATCGGTAATTTGACGAACCGGCGGTTCGCTCTTCATCTTCGCGAAATACTCGGCCTTGTCCACCCGCGGAAAGAGGCCCGTGAGCTTGCGCGCCGGCGCCTGCTGCGCCTCTTCCCAGCGGAAGTTCTTGAAATCGGCCGGCGCGAAACCGAGGGACGCCATGATCGCTCGCGAGGCCGCTGGCATGGCAGGCTCGACGCAAAGCGCGCACAACCTGAGAGAGCGCGCGGCCTCCGATAGCGCCGCCAGCGCTTCCTCGCTCCCGCTCTTTTTCCACGGCTCGCGCTCCACCAGAAACTTGTTGAGGTCGGAAAGGAGCGCCCAGACCGTGATCAGGGCGTCGCGCGGCGAGAGTGCCTTCATCGCCTCGCGGTACTGATCGAGCATCGCCAAAGAGCGGGCCTTCATCGAGCCGTCCCCCTCGGCGACTTTTCCGGAGGTCTGCTTCTCGATGAGATTCGAGAGGCGCGAAGCCAGGTTGCCGAGGTCGTTCGCCAAATCCGCGTTGAGACGGTCCAGAAAAGCTTCATCGCTGAAGGAACCATCGGTGCCGATCGGCTTCTCCCTCAAGAGGAAATAGCGGACCGGACCGCTTCCGAACTCCTTGATATAAGGCCTCGGGTCAACCACGTTTCCAAGCGACTTGCTCATCTTGTTGGCATCCTTCATCCACCAGCCGTGGCCATAAACGTGCTTGGGCAAAGGCAGGCCCGCGCTCATCAGAAAGGCCGGCCAGTAAACGGCGTGGAAGCGGAGGATATCTTTGCCTATCAGGTGGACGTCGGCGGGCCAGAACTTCTCATACCTGGCGGTTTCACCGGAACCGAAACCCAGCGCCGTTATGTAGTTTGACAGCGCGTCCAGCCAGACGTAGAGCACGTGTTTTTCCTCGCCAGGGAACGGTATCCCCCACGTTATCGAAGTCCGCGACACCGAGAGGTCCTTGAGCCCGCTCTCTACGAAGGAGCGCACCTCGTTCATCCGGCTTTGCGGAAGGACGAAGTCCTGGTGCGAGTCGTAGAAGGCCAGAAGCGGCTTTTGGTATTTTGAGAGGCGGAAGAAGTATGACTCCTCCTCAAGCTCCGTCATCGGATGGCCGAAATCGGGGCACTTGCCGTCCACCACCTGGTTCTCAGGGAAGAAGGCTTCGCAGGAAACGCAGTAGGGGCCGCGGTAGGAGGCCTTGTAGATGTCACCGGTTTCCTGAAGACGCTTCAAGAGCAGAAGCACGCCCTTTTCGTGGCGCACTTCGGTGGTGCGGATGAAGTCGTTGTGAGTGATGTCAAGGTCGCGCCAAAGGTCGTAGTAGCGTTCCACCACGCGGTCGGCGAGCGCCTTCGGTGATATGCCCTCGGAGGCGGCGGATTTCTGGACCTTCTGTCCGTGTTCGTCGGTGCCCGTCAGAAAATAAGTATCGTCGCCCATCAGCCTGTGGTAGCGGGCGAAAAAATCGGCGCAAACCGTGCAGTAAGCGTGGCCTATGTGCGGGTAGTCGTTAACGTAGTAAATCGGCGTCGTGATGTAGAAGCGGCCCATTTTCGTCCCTTCGCAAAGCAGGCAGAGATGTTCAGGAGAAATCAGGTTTGTAGAACCAACGGAAGCCTCATTTTCTTCTTATCAACCTACCCGCTTATCAACGGATCAGTGGTGGCTCGTGGCAGCCCCGGCCTTTGCTGGAGGCGCTTCAGCTTCGGCGATGGCACCGGCCTTCTCCTCTTCGTTGCGCAAGGCGTACTCTTTTGAAGCGTAGTGGACCGAAAGGATGTAGACGACGGAAATCAGCAGCAGCCACGGTGCGCCGGCCGGCAGATCGCTCATCAATGCCAGCGCCAGGACTATGCCGCCACCCCCCAGAGCAAAGCCTTTAAGCCTGGCGATCTTGTCCACGAA
>JBBIMN010000031.1:4275-13152 GCA_037444385.1 Acidobacteriota bacterium
CGCCTCTTCCAAATAAATTGACTTCGTGCAGGACTCGAAAATGGGGCACGCCGCGCACTCGCGGAACTTCTGGGCGTCCACCTTTTTTAACCCAAAGCACTCCTTCATCATCGCCGTGCCTCCCAAAGGTGCAAAGTATATCACTTGCGGAAGTAGCTGAACGCGCCAACGTGGCAGAGATGCGTGAAGCCGTAACGCCTGATCAGGCCTAGCGCCTGGCTCGCGCGGGCCTGCGCGTCAGGCCCGTCGCCAAAAGCGAAGATCTGGCGCTCGCCCGCCATGATCGCCCAAACATTTCCCCCTGCCTGTCCGAAATCAAGCTTTGACGCGCGCGAACGCGACTCGACGCGCAACGCGGCCGGATCGAAAGCTTCGCCTACCTCGCCCGTCATGGCGCCAGTTGGAGGCTGTCCCGAGGAAAGGTAGCAGGCAAAGCCCGGCTCGACGGCGCACTTCTGGTTCAAATTGTAGTGGCGCATGACCTCCAGCGCCCGATCCGCGTTGGCCTTTCCAATCCAGGCGAACGTCGCAATGGCACGCTCCGGCTGCGTTCCGCCTGGCATGATCGCCCAGCCGCCTTTGAAAGCCGCGACCTTCAACCCCGCCGGATCGAAGGAGGCGCAATCGGCCTGAGGCGCCTGTGAAGCTTGCGGCGCGGCTGGCGCCGCTGGCTTGAGAACGGGCCGCGGCGGCGTCTGCGGCACCGGCGGCTGCGCGAGCCCCCGCACCGGCTTAACGATTATCAGGGAAACACTCCGCCCGACGGAGAGCTTCCCGCTTCCCGCATTGGGGTTGGAGGAGTAGATGGCGTACCGGCCCTGCGCGTCCGTGCGTGTTCCAAAGATTCTGCCGCCCACGTTAAGCGTGACCCACTGGTTGCCCTGAGGAGCGCCCGAGGCGCCGGTGGCGGTCCCATGCGATTGCAGGTATGGATTCCCGACCTGATTGAAAACGTAGGTGCCGAAGACCATATCCTCATAAACGCGAAGCACGAAGGCGCCCTCGTGCGGCGGGGTCACGTGCAGCTTCACCTTGCGCGTTGTGGATGCAGATGTCTGGTCGGTGCAGCCCACGGAAGAGGTGGTCTTCAGCGTCTGGCGCGTCTGCGGGCCCATGCCAAGGAACTTTCCCAGAAGGCCGGGCTTGTCGTCCTCGACGACGGTCGTGAATTGAGCGGTGTTTTGTCCCTTGGAGTCCACGTACTGCAGATCTAGCTCCAGGTCGGCCGACCGGTCCCATGAGTTTATCGTGAGCTCCTCCATGGTAGCCTGTCCCTCCGCGGTCGTGACCGGAGTCAGGCGGTACCGCGGGTTCTGCTCCAGCGTTGTTTCGGCCGGAGCGGCCCCTGAAGCGGGAACCAGCGGGTCGAGCGCCAGCAGCGAGCGGACCGTCACGAGGTCGAGCCCCAGCAGCGGCTGGTCCGTGGGCGCTTGAAGGCCGGGAAGCCGCCCCAGCGCCGCGATCGCACTCGAACTTACCGGTCGCGCCTTCCAAACAGAGGCCTTGCCGGAACCGCTGCCAGTGTTCGCCTGTCCAAATTCCCCATCGCCTGAATATCCGGTCGAAGCCGGCGTGGATTGGGGTTCCGGCTCCGCGGGCTGGCTGGCCTCCAGAATAGGCAGGTCGTGCAGCAGCGCCCTCATTGGAATGGAGGTCTCCGTCACCGCCGGCCCCATCGGGATCAGCTTGACGCCGCTGGTTCCGTCGGGAACCCACGCCAGACGTACGCCTACAAGAACCTTGACCATGTCGTCGAGCCCCGGCACGGCAGCCGTTCCTTTGAAAGGCCCCTGTGGGTATACCCCGCCGATGGAAGTCTCCATGCTCTGGGCGCTCGTAACGGCCGATCCGTTCGTGGCCGCAGAGAGTTGTCCGTTCTCGCTGGTAACGCTCGTGGAGCCCATGTTGTCCGCGATAAAGCCCAGGCAACTTGAGACCACGGTGCCGTACACCGGTATCGCCTTGCACCCGGTTTTGAGCGCGCTTACAGCCGACGCCAAAGTGGAAGCCCCCGGGTCGTAGTCAACGGGAACCGTCGTGCTGTTCGACGCGGAGATCGTAGTCTGTACTTGTGTCGTGGCTGATTGCTGGGCGTAGGAAGTGACGGTGTTGAGTCCGTCGTCGCCGGGAGGCGGTGGATACAACATGGAGACGGGCATTATGGGGATCGTGAAGACGCCCACGTGGCCGCGAGCGATGCGGATCATGAACCTTCCGTCCATTCCCCGCTGCGAAGGGCGCCCCGGCTGGCTCACGGTGGATACGTGGATGATGCCGCTCACCTGCGTCGCATCGCCAACATCGTAAAGGTTGGAGAGCACGTTGCCGGACTGGTCGAACCTCAACATTGGCCAGTTGTCCCAGGCGTTCTGCTTGGAGAAGACGACGCCGCTCATGTTGCGGATCTCGGTGATCTCCGTCTGAAAGTCGTAGGGAACCACGTCGCCCTGGGAGCGGTCCTGAGCGACGGCGATGATGGCGTCCGCCCCGAAGACCGTGACCATCCACGCGCCGTCGCTCTGGCGTTCGCCGTCCGGGCTGAAGATCGCCTCGAGCGGCCCGTGCGGATAGCCGGCGTGCAGGGTGCCGATGCGCACGGGCGCCGGCCGCGGGTCCATGGCGTAAGCGCATTCGAGCCCTTGCAGGTTGTCGTAGAGGTCTTGGAAGGTCTTGGTCTCTTTGGGAGTGAACGGCCCGCACTGGGCGGCGCAGGGCGCCGCGGCCAGCACGAAGAGAACAGCCGCTCCAACCGCAAACCGGATCATACGCTTGCTCATAGCATCGTCCTCCCTCTTCATCGTTCACGCGTGGCGCCGGGAGGCCTGTCCGGCGATCCAGTCGCCTACGGCCTTGAGCGCCGCCGCGGACAACGTCTCTTCGATTTGGCCGTACTCGGCGGGCGAGCCGGTCTTTGCCGTCTGGAAGAGGTGGTTGAGGCCGGGGAGCATCTTGATTGAACTTGCCTTGTTGCCACCCGCGTCGAGCGCGCCTTTTATGGCGAACAGGTTTTCCACCGGCGCGACCTGGAGGTCCTTGCTGCCGGCTATGGCCAGAACGGGGCATTTGACTTTTGACAATGCGGGCCGAGGATCGTAGTTCAAGAAATCGTGATACCAGGGCGAAACCGCCCGTTTGATCTGCGCGTCCACTGCTCCAGCGGGCGCGTCCTTTGGCAGCGAAGCTTTCAGGATTTCGCGGATCTTTTTCTCGGCCGTGGTGGCGTCAGTTTCCTGCTTTGCCACGGCGATCACTTTCTCCTGCGTGGCGCGGCTCTCCTGCACCTTGGCGTCGTCGGCCCCGGATGCCTTTAGAATGAGTGTTAACTGAGAAAGGATGATCTGATCACCCGGAAGCCCCGGCGCTCCCATCAGGACTATGAAAGCGACATCGGAAGTGGACGCCGCCACGCGCGGCGCGACGATTCCGCCTTCGCTGTGGCCGATGACCCCGACGGCTTGAGGATTGACCTCTTTCCGGGCCTTGAGGTACTCGACGCCCGCGAGCGCGTCATCCGCGAAGTCGGCGTCCACCGCCTTAGAGTAGTCTCCCGTGGATTTCCCAATTCCCCGCTTGTCCGCGCGCAGAACGGCGATACCCTGCCTTGTCAGATAATCGGCCAGTACCCAAAAAGGCCTGTGGCCGAAGATGGCTTCGTCGCGGTTCATCCGCCCCGATCCTGCCACAAGCAGAACGGCGGGAAAAGGGCCGGCGCCAGCCGGGACGGTGAGCGTGGCGGCCAGCGTCACGCCGGCCTTCACGTTTTGGTAGGTGACGTCCTCCACGGTATACGGGAACGGCGGCTTCGGCTCCTGCGGCCTCGAAACGCCCGGAGCCCTTTCGACCCGCTTGAGCGTCAGCGGCAAGACCATTTCGCCTTGAGACCAGTGGCCGATGATCGTGCCGTCGTTCTCCAAGCTCCCGAAAAAGCTGCCCTGTGCCGCCTGTATCTCCAGGCGCACGGTCATCTTGTTCTTGTCAACCACGGCGCTGTCGAACGGGACGTCCACCGTGCCCTGTTCCGGACTGTCGAGAGTGGCGCTGAATGAGCCGTCCGCATTCGACGAGATATGAAAGGCGATCGTCAGCTTCTCGTCTTGGACGGAGAGCGTCCCTTGCCATATGCCGTCGAACGGAGACGGCGCCTGTAGTTTTGGGACGGGCTGCGCCCAGATTGCCGCGAACAGGAGAGACGCCGCCGCCGAAATGACAACTCGCTTGAGCCAAGATTTCCCCGCCATCGCTACTCCTCCTTAATTTAGCAGCCAGGTTCGCCGGGCTGGCCTGCCCGGCCGCGATCATGTTATAGCATTTATTATCCGCCTAATGATACCGGCCGGCTCAGAAGGCATTGTCTGGAGAATCAAGTGCGGCCCGGGGATGGTGAACGTGCGAATATCCTGGCGCGCCCTTAACATCTCGCGAAAATTTTTTCGTTGCAGGATACGAGACGACGGCGGTTTGGAATTCACCGCCCAGCGCGCCCAGCAATGGGCCGAACAGCAGTCCCGTTCTGTCCATGCCGGGCAGAAGCGCGAGAGTTATCGTGGCGCCTGTTTCCTCTTCGCGCCCGCAAAGCCGCTACAGGCCGCGATCGAGAAGCTCGCGGTAAAACTGCTGGAAAAGGGCGTGGAATTCGCCCGAGTCTTCCGGAATGTTCCTTTTGATCGAGCGGACCTTCTGGCGCGCCTTTTCCTCGCGCGTGGCGTCGCGGCGCATCTCGTCCTCTATTCCTCGAAGCACCGCCGCGCGGAGTTCTTGCTCTTTTACGAAGTATTCCACTTCGGGATCCTTGAGAAAGAGGCCGGTGATCTTTGCCGCGAGGTCCCGGGCCTTGTCCCTTGGAAGCTTTCCAGGCCCCGTTCCGGCGATGTAGCCGCGCTTGGCCGCCAATTGCGCCTTGACGCGCGTTATGAGCAGGTGGTACTCCATATCGCTTTCAGCCATCTCCTGCTGGTGTCCAGCAAGGACAAGACGCGCCTCTTCGGCCAGCTCGTCATCCATGCGCAGATTTTCGGTTATCAGCCGCACCACTTTTTCTTCGGCGTCCCTGGGACGGTCGCAAACGATGACGCGCCGCTCCTGAAGCTGGCGTAGGAGCCCACGGGCCATAAGGTCAATCAGCGGAGGCGGCAGGCGCATCGCTCTTCTCCTTCGGCGTGAGGGACGGACGGGGCTTGGATTTGGCCCCCTTTTTCGCCGGGTTCTTTTCCTTGTGGCTTGCCGTTGTGCCTTTGGCCTCCTTGGAAGTTTCAGTAGCTGGCGGGGCCGCTGGCGCCGTAGCCGGGGAGGGCGCTTGGCCGCTTGGGGGCTGAGGGAACGATGGCTCGGCGGCAAGGTTGCCAAGGAGCTGGTCCAACCGTTTTTTCGCGTAGTCACCCTGCACCGTCCCCTGCGTTCGGTCAACGAGTTCACGGTAAAGAGCGACGGCGTCCTCTTTTCTTCCCAACGAAACCATTAGTTCGGCCGCGCGGTAACGCGCCGTAAGCGCCCATTGGGCGTTTGACGAGGCATAAGTGACCTTGAGATACGCCGTCAATGCATCCTCGTCCCGGCCCATCAGTTCGAGCGTATAGCCGTACTGAAAGCCAACGGCGGCGTCGCGGTAAGTGCCGCGGAGCTTCCCAAGGGCCGCAAGCGCGGGTTCGTAGCCGCCCTGCTTTTGAAGCCACAGGGCCACATCAAAAAACGCCTCTCTGTTCGCCTGGGTACAAGCAGCGCTTTGCGCGTAGAGTGACCAGTGGCCCAGTGCTTCATCACGCTTGCCCTGGATAGCCGCGGCCAGCCCGGCTTTGTACTGCGCATCGAGAGACTGCTCCTGGCCGAGCGCTCCCGGCCCCTTAGCCGCCAAGGCGCTCTCAAAAGCCGTCTGGGCACAAGGCATGTCTCGAAGGTGAAAACAGGCTTCACCTAGCAGCAGGTCCCGCGGAACGCTTTGAGGCGCGGCTTGCAAAACCCGCATCGTCTCCTTCCAGTCGCCTTTCTTCGCGGCGGCGGCGGCTATGCCAAGCGAGGCTTCCCCGACGGCGTCTCCGGCTGGAAAGCGGTCTAGATACTGGCGGTAGGCCATGGCGGCGCGTTCAGTGTTGCCCGCCGCTCTTGAAGTCCTCGCTTCGCGAAGAAGGTCCGCCGACCTCTCGGGGCTCTTCGGTTCGGCGGCCAGAAAGGCCGGGATCGCTTCCAGCGCCGCGGCCGGCCCGTCTGATGCCAGTAGCGCGAGTTCAATTTTTCGCTGCGCCAGCGCAACTAAGGGATCATCCGTCTCCAGGGCAGCCAGCCTTTGCAGCGTGGCCATGGCTTCATCATCTTTGCCGGCTTCCGATTGCCAGGAGGCCAAAGCCCAAAGCGCCGTTCGTCCGGGTTCGCCTTCATCGCTGGCAAGGCTTTCTATGAACGAAAGCGGCTCGTCATGTTTCCCGGCGGTAAAAAGGGCGCGTGCCAGGCGAAACCGCCCGGCCCGCTCCAGCTCGGGCTTTTGAAGTGCCGCGAAGGTTTCCGATGCGCCATTCATATCACCGGCCTCCAGTTGAGCCACGCCCATGAGGAAGCGGCCCTCGTCCGCTCCGGCTTCGGGAACATTGGCGTCCCACTGCTGAAGAAGCGCCGTTCTCGCGGCGTCCGGGCGCGCTTCATCAAGAGCGATCCGCGCCAAAAGGATGGACCTGCGCGCTGAAAGAGCCGCGTCAAGAGGCAGCCCCTGGGTCAGGCCGAGCGCGCGGGAAGCCTCGTCGGACTTGCCCTCGGAAAAATAGCACTGCGCCTCCGCGAGCGCCGCTTGGGCGAATTCGGGCGCATCAGGGAAAGATTCCAGCACCACTTGGTAAGCCTGCATGCCCTGCCCGCCATCGCCTTGCGCGCACCGAATCTGGCCCAAGAGCAGGTAAGCGGCCGGGACGGAGGGCGTGCCGGGATGATCCTTGACGAGTTCCGCCAACGCGGCGAGCGAGTCTCCGGCGGCCCCGTGCTCAAAGGCCGAGCGGGCGAATGCCAGAAGAGCCCCGGCGCTCTCGGCCTCGGTCAAAGCGGCCTCCTCGGCCAAGGCGAAATGGCGCTTGGCCCGCCCCCAGTCGCGCATTTCGTCCCACGCCAGCTTTGCCGCTTCCATGGCCGCGGCGTACTTCGGCTCGCCGGAAGGGAGGTTTGGAAGAGCGGACTCCAACTCGGCCAGCGCGCCGGACACATCGCCGCGCTCTCTCATTGAATGCGCGAGGCCAAGGTGCGCCTCGTAGGCCAGCGGCGAATCGGGCCTGGATTTAAGGAAAGCGGAAGCCGCTTTGGCGGCGGAACTGAAATCCATCGCCAGCAGAGCTTCGCGCATGGGCGCAAGCTTCGCCGCGTCCTCCCAGCCTGCAAGCGGCGCCGCCTTTCGCGCCATGTCGTAGGCCTTCGCGTCCTCGTGAAGGCCATGAAGCGCCCACGCCTGAATCAGCATCGCATCCTGGGCGCGGCTTGTTTTGGTTAAAGGCTCAACCGCGGCGATCGCCGCTTGAAAATCGCCAAGCCTGTAATCACACCCGCCCAACGCGATACGAGCGGCGGCCAGATCGCCAGCATCGAGCGAGGGCTGGGCCATGGCGGCCTCGTATGCCGCGCGCCCCCCCTTGTCATCGCCTGAAAGCGCGAGACACCTGCCCAACAAGAGGTTGTCATTAGCGCCGCGCCGCGCCTCGGATATCGTGATTAGTGATTGAGCGGCCTCGGCGGGCTGGTCGAGGTCAAAAGCGGCGCGAGCGTTAAGCTTTCTTAGCGTATCCATCTCTTCCTTGGATAACGCGCCCGGTTTTTTTAGAAGGAGCATGGCCTCGGCGGGCTTTTTCATGTCCAGAAGCGCCCTGGCTTTGGCGAGATTGAGAGCGCCGCGCGCGTGTTCAGGGACGCCCGCCAGCGGTTGGCCGAGCAGTTCCATCGCCTCTTTCGCCTGGCCCCTCCAGGCCAAAAGTTCTCCAAGCCAGCAAGCCACCTGGTCCCTGTTGGAACCTTGCGGATAGGCCTGAAGATAGGCGCGGGCCTGTGCTTCGGCGGTCTCCGAGGCGCCTTCCTGGACGAGCTTCTTGATCACCTGGAAATCTTCGGGGCCGGATGCCACGGCCGGAATTGAAAGCGCCAGCGCGACGGCGGCCAATAAGAGCGCCGAAATGCAAGCCGCCCTATGAGGCAGACTGACTCTCATCGAGGTACAAGACCCTTTGGCAGCCTTCGCAGAAGACCACCTCTTCGCCATACAGCAAATCCTGAATCAGTTTGGGGCGAAGGCTCATGAAGCACCCCTGGCAGATGCCGCTCTTCACGAGCGCCACCGCGAGGCCGTTTCGCTGCGCGGCTATGGTGTTGTACTTCCTGAACCATCCCGGATGCAAAGAGGCCTGGAGCGCCTGCCGTTCCTTCTTCGCAAAGAGGAGAGACCCCTCCAGATCTTTTTGCTCCTTAGCGAGCGCGGACCTCTCCTCGGCCACTTTCTCTTCGCCATTCTTATAAGCGGCTTCAAGCTTGGGCAGCAACTTGCGAAGCTCCTCGATGCGCTCCATTGTTTTTAAGGAGCGCTCCTCCATCGCCTCTCGCTCTTTCTTCGTGGCGTCCATCTCTTTGAGAAGCGCGCTGTATTCCTCGTTCGTGCGTATCTCTGGCATCTTCTTTTTCAGGCTACGTTCCTTGTCTTCCATTTCCCTAAGGCCGGCCTCCGCGCCGCCGGAGCCTTCCAGCGAGCCTATCTCGGCGAGCGCCGCCTTCCAAGGTTCCTTGACGTCCTTGATTTTTTCGTCAATCAGTTTGCTTTTCTTGGGGATTTGCTGGAGATCGTGGCCGGTCTTACGGATGGCGAGATCCAACTGCTGGAGCTTCAAAAGCTGGGACACTATGCTATTCACGGATTTCACCCCTAAC
>JBBIMN010000032.1:0-13121 GCA_037444385.1 Acidobacteriota bacterium
GTGGGCCGGGCTCTCCTTCGTGTCCATGAAGCGGGTGCCCATCGCGATGCCGGCGGCGCCGAGCGCCAGCGCGGCGAGAAGGCCGCGCCCGTCGGAGAAGCCGCCCGCCGCGACGAGCGGGATTTTCACGCACGACGCGATGGAGGGGATAAGGACGCTTGAAGCGGCCGGCCCGCCGTGCGCCGCGGCCTCGTGTCCCGTGACCAGAAGCGCGTCGGTTCCGTAGGCTTCGGCGCTCCTCGCGTGTTTTTCGTTGACGACGGTGGCGATTACTTTGCCCTTGTAGGCGTGGGCCGCCTTGACGATCCAGTCCCCTTTTCCCATCGAGAAGTTGATGACGGGGACGCCCTCATCCAGAAGGGCCTTTGTGTTCTCCTTGGCCCCCGGAAAATAGAGCGTCGCGTTCGCGCCGAATGGTTTCTTGGTCAGCTCGCGTATCTTGCGCGCGGCATCTTTCGTCTGCTTCGGGTTGTAGACCCCCGTCGCCAGGATGCCCAGGCCACCGGCGTTCGAGACGGCCGCCACCAGTTCCGGCGTGCTGATCCAGCTCATGCCTGAAAGAAGAATCGGGTGTTCGATGCCGAACAATTCAGTGACGCGCGTTTTCATCCTTTCTCCTTTGGAGAGCGTCCGAAAGCGCAGCCCATCCAGTGCATAAAGCCGCAAGACGGCGGGGGCGCCATGAGATTGTCAGGCGCCGCCGTGGCTCTCTTCCAGAATCGTGATTTGGCAGACGTGGCTCAGGTTCAGAAGAAAAAAGCCGTCTGAAGTTTCGAGCGGAAGGAAGCCTTGCAAGAGATTCACGACGTCCAGCACCCGCTGCTCTCCGGCCGGGGTCAGGGCATACATGATTCCTTCGAGCGATCCCCCCTCCCTGAAACCGCACCGGATCCTGGCCTGGGGAGCGCCCTGCCTCTGCTCGATGAAGTGCCACTCGAAGCGTTCGGGGTTATTTACTTTGAGCCACCTGATCGCCTCCTTGCGCACGAGCTGGAGACCGCCGCCCTCCAGCAACACGGGCAAGAAGCGCTTGGGACGAATGAGCATATCCGAAACCGTTTCCGCCCCCTGGTGGGTTTCGGCGAACGGCGAGAGAAAAAGACAGCGCTCTTCCGGCTGGTGCGGCGGCACCCATATCAAGACCTTGACGCGCTCCTTGGGAATTTTATAGGTCTCCATGGCTCCCTCCTTCACGCGGTAATTCTGCCACTATCCGGCCCAAAGGGGAAGGTCCGGCGCCTTATGCCAAGCCACGATGCCGGGTTATTGGCGAGAAAGACCGGCGGGCGCCTTCATGCCAAGAAATATCGAGATGGCCTCGGGGCGCTAAACGCCAGAACGCGTTACCTTCCCAAACCAGAGCCGACGTGGCCGTGGCCGCCGGGAGTTGGCTCGTCGAACCCCATGCCTGGCGGGCCTTTCTCGCGGTGACGGTCCTTGGGAGGACCATCCTGCTGGCGTTTCGCCGGGGCGGTTGCCGGGTTGGCTGGCATGGCGGCTATCAAGAGATCTTCGAAGGCCTTGCCCGCTTGCATGTCGCGCGCGATGACGGCCGGGGCTTTTCCGGTAAGCCGTTCCAGGGTCATCACCTGGGCGAGAGCGGCGATGCGAGCCTCGCACCGGGCCAAGCCTTCCTTGGACGGGAACTCTGGCAGGGCTTCGAGGTTGTATCTGGCACTGCCCTTGAAGACGATATCCTTGAGATATTGGCCCCGGGTCCGTATCACCTCGGTCCAGGACCCAAGCTGGATTCTCCATTTCTCGGTCTCGCCCACCGGTTTGCCGGTGTCATGGCTCACCATGGCCGCGACGGCGAATTGGTCGAGGGAAGCGTTTGGGCTTTGTAGCGCGGCGCGAAGATCTTCCTCTGGAACGAGCCAAGCCCGGCGCACCCCCGTGAAGGCGGGCGGAACGGGATGCTCGCTGTCCGCGAACGGAGGCGGCGCTCCCTGCGCGCACAAAGTGACGGCCAGTCCCAGAGCGGCGATTGCAAGGAGGGCGGTAACAGCAGGCTTTTTCACGTCGTCACCCGCTCACCCCGCGGCGTGAAGGGCCGTGGCCGGTTCGAGGCGCGCGGCTTTCATCGCCGGATAGAGGCCGAAAGCCACGCCCATGGCCATCGAAAGAACGGCGGCGAAAAGCGTGGCATTCCATGGCCAGACGAGCGGCCATTTGAGAAAGTGGCAGGTAATCAGATTCCCGGCCAAACCGATTATTATTCCCACGGCTCCGCCCATGCCTGATAGAGACCCGGCTTCGAGAATGAACTGGGTCATGATGTCCCTTCGGCGGCCGCCTATGGCTCTCCTGAGGCCTATCTCGCGCGTGCGCTCGCGAATGGAAATTAGCATGACGGCCAGGATGCCAACGCCGCCGGTGAAGAGAGAGACCCCGGCCACGCTGCCGACGAGGAGCGTGAAAGCTTGGCTGGTGTCCTTTTCGGATTGCATGAGTTGGGACTGGTCCTGGAAGGAGAAGTCATCGTCCTTTCCCTCTTTGAGCCTGTGGCTCTTGCGAAGGATCGGAGTGATCTCGGCGGGAAGGGCGTTGAGCACGTCGGGGCTCACCGCCTGGATCAAGATGCTCTGGATGAACGTCATGTGAAAGACTCGAACCATGGCGGTGGAAAGGGGCGTGTAGATTACGTCGTCCTGGTCGTTGCCGCTCAGATCCTGGCCCCTGGGCGAGGCGACGCCTATGACCCTGAAGAGCGTCTTGTTCAACTCGACGGTCCGCCCAACCGGATCGGAACCGTTGAAGACATTCGCGACAACCGTCGGGCCGACGACGGCGACGCGCTGAAGCGAGCGCTCATCCGAGTCCGTGTAAAGGCGGCCGCTTGTGGCCGTCATGCCGCGGATTGAGAAGACCCCCGGCTGGGCGCCAGCCAGAGCCGTGCGGGTCCTGACGTTCTCGTATCGCGCGACAACTCCGCCCTGCACAAGCCCGGCGGCCACCGAGATGTCGGGAAGCTGGCGGCTTAGCAACCCGGCATCGCGCGGCGTGAGGGTCGTATAAGTTGCGACCTGGCGCGAGCGGCCCCCGAAGCTTTTGAAGCGGCCGGCTTGCACGACCACCAGATTCGTGCCCATGGCTTTGACCTTGCCAACCACGTCCTGTTCAGCCGCCTGTCCAGCGCCAACCATGAGCACGACCGCGGCCACGCCGATGGCGATGCCGGAGCTGGAGAGCAGCGTGCGGAGCCTGTGCCCCATGAGCACTTCGAGCGAGATTCCAAGCGTGCGGGCGAGGTTCATCGCAGCGCCTCCACGGGATCAAGCCTGGCGGCGCGGCGCGCCGGCTGCACTCCGAAGAAGAGGCCAACAACGGTGGAGAATAGCGCCGCGTAAGCGAAGGTTTTCCAAGTAATAGCCATGGGCATCATCGGCATGACGCGCGGAACCATCAGGACCGGTATCAGCCCAAGGATTACACCCAGGATCATGCCGCAAAGGCTGACGGCCACCGACTCGGCCACGAATTCCGTGAAGATGTCGCGCTGCGTCGCCCCCAAGGCGCGTTTGAGGCCAATCTCTGGAACCCTCTCGCTGACGGAGAGAAGAAGGATGTTCATCAGCACGACGCCACCGACAATAAGCGCCACGGCGGCCAGCGCCCCGCCCACGAGCTGGGTCGTGCGGGACATGCCTCTAACACGCTGGGCTATGAAGTCCGGCGTGCGGAGACGAAAGTCATCTTCCTCGCCCGGGGCGATGTGGTGGCGCTCCCGCAGGAGTTGGGCTGCTTCGTCCCCCACTTTCGAAGTGTCGTAGCCCTCCCGGACCTTGAGCCTGATAAATCGGATGTAGTTCTGGTGAAAAACGCGCGACATGCCGGTGGAGAGGGGGATCCAGGCCCTGTCGTCCATGTCAAATCCCATGGCGCTGGTGCCCTTGGGCGCGAGGACGCCCTTCACCGTAAAGGAGGTGCGGTTTAGAAAGATCCTTAGTCCAACCGGGTCCTCGTCTCCAAACAGGTTCTTGGCGGCAGTGGCGCCCAAGACGCAGACGCGGGCCATGGAGCGCTCATCATCAACGTCAATAGGGTTGCCGCTCTGGACGTACCAGTCGAAGGCTTCGGAGTAAGATGGCGTTGCGCATGTCACGTCCGTCTGGGTGGCCGCGCCGCCAGCTTTGAGCGGCACGTTGTCTGAACCGAACCCCCACGCCACGATGGCCTTTTGAGCCAGGCGGTCTCGAATGGCCTCGGCGTCCGGGACCTTGAGAGTGGCGAACGACTGGCCGCGCCCTCCGGTTCCGCGGAGCTGCCCGCCCCCGGAAAAGATGATGATTGAACGTGGACCGAAAAAGGCGGTGATCTGGGCGATCCGCCGCTCAACGCCCTGGCTCAGCCCCACCACGGCCGTCAACAGCATGATACCAACCGCCGTTCCAATCATCATCAGGAAGGCTTTGCTCTTCTGGCCCCAAAGAGCCCCGGCGGCGTGGCGGCTTAAGCGGGGCAATCTCATTTTCTTTTCTCGTCGGAGGCGATGCGGCCGTCCTTCAGGGTGACGACGCGGCTTGCGTGCGCGGCCACGTCCTGCTCGTGGGTCACCATGACGATCGTGCGGCCCTGTTGGTGAATACGGTCGAATATCTCCAGAATCTCGGCGCTCGCGACGGAATCGAGGTTGCCCGTCGGCTCATCCGCGAGAAGCACCGCGGGCTCGTTCACGAGCGCCCTGGCGATGGCTACCCGCTGCTGTTGTCCGCCGGAGAGGGCGTTCGGTTTGAAGTTGACGCGATCGCCCAGCCCCACCATTTGAAGCAGCGCGGCCGCCCGCTCCCTGGCGTCGCCCGGGTATGGCTCGGTGTATAGAAAAGGGAGAAGAACATTCTGGAGGACGCTGACCCTCGGCAGAAGGTGAAAGAGCTGAAAGACGAAGCCGAGGCGGCGGTTTCTGATAGCGCTCAGTTGGTTGTCGTCAAGCGCCGTGAGGCCCTGCCCGGCGAGGGTGTAGCTCCCGCCGGTCGGCCTGTCCAAGAGGCCGAGAATGTTCATCAGCGTGCTCTTTCCCGTGCCAGAGGGGCCCATCAGCGCCACGAATTCACCCTCCTCGATGGCGAGGTTGATGTCGTGCAGCACCGGCGTCGCTATGCCGCCAGTGTGGTAAGTCTTTTCCAAACCGCGAAGTTCTATCATGTCAGCGCATCCAGCCTTTCATCATGGCGCCATATCTGACGCGCCGTTGTTGTTGCCGGGCAGGAGGATCTTGTCGCCTTCGCTCAAGCCGGCTTTGACCTGGACGTAATCGCCCGATTCGCGGCCCAGTGTCACCGGGCGCTGAACCATCCGCTTTCCCTCCGGCACCATTACGGACGCCTTGCCGTTTTCGCGCTTGACCGCTCGCAGCGGGACCGCCAGCACGCCGTTAAGCGTGTTGAGTGTTATGGTGACGTTGGCGGTCATCGTGGGCCGCAAGATGCCCTCGAACTGATCGGTGATGCCGATGATTACATCGTAGTTGACCACGTTGTCCTGTATCACCGCCTGGGGATGGATGGCCTCGACCGTGCCGTGAAATGTCTTGCCCGGATAGGCGTCCACGGAGAACGTGGCTTGCTGGCCGGCCTTGACGCCGCCAATGTCCACCTCGTCCACGTAAGCGTCAACCTCCAGCCGCTTGAGGTCAATGAGAGTCACGAACGTAGGAGCGTTGAAGCTTGCCGCGACGGTTGACCCTTCCTGCGTCGCCACGGACTCAACGATTCCGTCAATGGGCGACTTCACGGTGGCGTAGGAGAGCTGCACTTTGGAATAGTCGAGCTGGGCCCGCGTTTTCTTGACATTCGCGAGAGCGGCATCGAGGTTCTGCTTGGCCACGTCAACCTGGTCCTGAGAGACGTAGCCTTTGGGAAGCAAGGCCACCAAACGTTTATAGTTGGCCTTCGCGTAAACCTCGGCGGCCTTCGCGGAAGCCAGCGATGCTTCCGCGCTGGCCACGTTGGCCTCCAGGTCTTTCTCCTCGAGGACCCCCAACACCCGGCCCTTCTTCACTTTGTCGCCTATTTGAACGTAGAGCTTCTTGAGGGTGCCCGATACTCGCGGCCCCACCGGCACCTCCGCCCCCACGCGCGGACTGACCGTGCCCGTGGCGACGACCTGAGCCGGCAGGTTCATTGTTTTCACCGCGACCAGCGTCCCGCTTGCCGCCGGGTTTCCTCCGCGTTTGCAGGCGATGGCGAGAAGCAAAGTGAACGCGCATACAATTCCTAACGTCAGCTTGACAGCTTTCATGGCTTGGTTTCTCCCTCGGTGTTGGCCGTAACGGGCGCTGGCTTGGCGTCCCCTGTTCTTTCTGAAGGCTCCGACGTTGAAGGAAGAGACGCGCCCTCCAGCAGGTCGAGGCCGGTAGTCCTGTTCCACGTGGCGAGCGCCGTCAAGCTTGACAAGCGCGCGGAGACAAGCTGCAACTTGGCGCTGTTCAGGGACGTGGTGGCGTCCACGACGTTTGTCATTGAACCAAGGCCGTTCTTGTACTGGCCCTCGGCCACGTCGGCGTTTTCCTGGGCGCTTCGTACGAGCGCCCTGGCGGCATCAACCGACTTCAATGCGGTCTGGAGCTGGACCCTGGCGTCGTAGGCGGATTTTTCGGAGACCAGCTTGGTGGACTGAAGGCTCATTTTCGATCCCTCCCAAGCTTCCGTAGCTTGCAGAACCTGGTATTTTCTTGCAAAGCCGGTGAAGATTGGAACGTGGAACGTGAAGCCAAGGCTCCACGTTTCGAGGTTCGGCCAGCTTCCGGCGTCCTGGCGGCCGTAGTTCCCGTCCAGGGTCACGGAAGGCATGTAGGACGCCTTGGCCTGTTTCAGGCTGAAGCGCAGCGCCTCCGAATTCTGAAAGGCGGCCTCGATTTCCGGGAGGCCGCTGAGGGCGCGGTCCTTGCCTGAAGCCCAATCGGGAAGAGAAGGCAGCGGCGCCGAGGCGTCCATCCGTTCGATCTCAAAAGAGGCATCCGCGGACCAGCCCATCAAGACCGCCAGGCTTGCCCTGTTTGACGTAATGGTGCTTTCCGCCTGGATTTCCGCGAGCGCGGCATTGGCGTCAGCCGTCTCCGCTTGCAAGACATCGGACATCGGGACAAGGCCGACCTTGTTCTGCGCTCTGGCCATCTCGAGGTGGAACTGGGTCTGTTTGCGCGTATCCTGCGCCACCTGGAAACTCCACATGGCGCCTTCGAGGGCGTAGTAGGAGGATTCGACCTGCAAGGCGAGGTCCTGCGCGGTCGCGCGGTAGGTGGCGTCGGAGGCCTTGTAAGAGGCCTCGACCGAACCAACGGACGATTTCCTGACGCCGGAGTCCCAGAGCGTATACTGGCCCTGAAGCTGCGCGTAATCGCTGGTGTAAGGCGACGATGAGCCCAATACACCTGTCCCGGAGGATTCAGCGTAGCCGCGCGTCATCCCGCCGTTCGCGGAAAGGTTCGGCCAGTAAGCCGAGCGGCTGCCGCCGACGCGCGCCAGCGCCGCTCTTCCCGAGTGGAGGAACGCCTGAAGGTTCGGGTTGCCGTTGAGGGCGATCTTCAGGCAGTCTTGAAGAGAGAGCGTGCCGCCTCGAGGAGGCTCGCTTGCCAGCGCCGGGATAAACGACAACGCCGACAAGGCGCCCGCCATCGCCAGCCGTTTCAGAGAGGATGCATTCACTGCTGTTTCTCCTTGTGGAAAGGCGGAGCTGAACCGCCCGATTGAATGTGCCGCCTTATGCGGCTGAAGAAAACTTTGGACTCCTGCGGTGTCAAAAGCCGCTTCTGGTTGAGAAGATGGCTGGTCGCGGTGTCCAGGGCGCGAGCCATGACCGCCACCACTCGTTCCTCCTGGGCCTTGAGCTCCTCCGGCGTCGCGCTGCCGGATTCCACGAGGTCCATCAGCTTTTCGCGCTCCGCGGCGAGATCCTTGTGTAACGGGACCATGCGCTCTTTGAACGCGGAAAAATTGGCGGAGAGCTTTGCCCTTACCGCCGGATCGGCGACCGCTTCTTCGGGGCGCGCCTCATTGTGTCCGCGCCCAAAGCTATGCGCCGCGATCGCCGCTACGAAGCCAGCATTAAGGCAGAGAGAGGCTGCAAACAGGACGTTCCACCATCGTCTTCTCATCGTTTTGCCTCCGCGGTGTAGGCTGTGGCGCCGCTGTTCGAGGAGTCGAGCGCGGCGAGTTCCACCGATCCGGATGGCATGCCGGATAACGCCTCTCGGTAGGTTGCCGCCTGCCCCTCCGTGTTTCCCGCCGGCGAAGCGCTCCGAAGGCCTAGAAAGTAGCCTAACAGCAACGCGGCCAGCGCGATTGCCGCGGCCGCCGCCCACTGCCACGATTGAGAGCGGGGCCTCCGGCCTTCTCGCAGGCGCATCATTACACCTGACAAAATGTCGTTAAACGCGGGCAGAGGCTCGCTGGCCCTCAGGAGGCCGAGCAGCGCGGCGTGGCGCCCCCATTCCCTTTGGCATTCGGGGCAGAGCCTCAGGTGCTCGAAGAGGCCAGGATTAAGCCCCCTCTCATCTTTCCTGCCCAACCGCGATATTTCAGCGCGCGCCTTGCGGCAATGCATCACAACCTCCACACCATGTATAACGGGCGAGCGCGGAAAATCCTTCGCAATGCGACGAGCGGCAACAAGGAAAAGGTGGGACGGCGAAGCGGTTGATGAGTTTATGAGTTGATCAGTTTGTAAGGGCGGACGAACTTTTTTTCCTCCCGTTTCTCCAATTCCGTTCAACCTGCCTTCGGACAAGGCGCCGCATTGTCCTTGACAAGCTCCCTCAAAAGCGGGAACCGCCTTCGTCGGGGTCTTTTGTTGAAGAGGGGAATGCCATGAGAAAAGGGCGCTTGGCGGTCATCTTGGCAGCGTGGATATTCTTCCTGGCAACACTCAGCGGGGCAATGGCGCAAACAACCGATCTTAGAGTGACCAAGAGCGGAAGCGACGTGGTACTGACCATAGTTTCGGGCGGCGTCTCTCCCTACGATTATTACAAAGCCCTAAGCCCAACCATCAGTGTTGGCACTACCGTACTTTCTTCCGCCAACTCGAGTACCAGTTACACCGAGACGGGAGCAATAAACTACGGGTTGAGCCTCGTCTTCTACCAGATCGGAGACGCAAACAAACCGGCCATCGCAATCACGTCCCCAGTTCCCGGATCTTCTGTAAGCGCGTCCAAGGTTTTGGTGACTGGCACCCAAACCAACGCCGTGAAGGTATGGGTCAACGACATCGCCGCTTCCGTTGGTGCCGGCACTTTCACCAGTTCCGGCACGGGTACGCCAAACGTTCCTCTGACGGAGCCCGGATTCAACAGGTAAGTGCAACATCTCTGCAAAGAAGTGTGGTGATTTGCCATACTCATGATTCTTCACTCCGGCCAAGAAGGGAGGAACCATGAGGATCTACCGGCAAATCACCACGGAGGAAAGGTATATCATTGCTCACCTTAAACGCCAAGGGGCCAGCAAGGCGGCCATCGCCCGTCAACTGGGCCGGGACCGGAGCACGATTTGGCGCGAATTCCGGAGGAACTGCAACTGGTTAGGCATTTACCGGGCCGCCAAGGCGACGGAGAAGACAAGCGGCCGGCGCGTCCGATCCCGCAAGAAGCCCCAATTTGACCAGGAGGAGTTCGCCCGCGTGGTAGAGATGCTCAAGCAGAAGTGGTCTCCCGGTCAGGTCTCCCGGAGGCTCCGCATGAGGGGCGAGATGCGCATCAGCCACGAAACCATCTACCGCTACGTCTGGAAGGACAAGCGCGAAGGGGGACATCTCTATACGCTGCTCCGGCAGGCCTGTAAAAGGCGGCGCAAGCGATACGGCGCCCACGATAGCCGCGGCATCTTGCAGGGCAAGCGCCCCATAGAGGAAAGGCCGAAGTCCGCCGAGGCAAGAAGCCGCAGGGGACATTTCGAGGTGGACACCGTCTTGGGCCGAGGCTCCGCGCACTGCATCATGACCCTCGTGGACAGAAAGACGGGCTACGTCATCATCAGGAAGCTTCGCCGGAGAACGACCTCTGAAACCAACGCCCAGCTCCTGCAAGCCATCCGCGAACAGGCTGTTTCCGTTATAACCATCACCGCCGGCAACGGCACGGAGTTCCACCAATACAGGCAAGTAGAAGAGGCCACGGGAGTTTGGTTCTACTTCGCCCGGCCTTACCACTCATGGGAGAGAGGCACCAATGAAAATACCAACGGACTCATCCGGCAGTACCTGCCCAAGACCACCTCGATGGCCCGCCTCACGCAGTTCGGCTGCGATGCCATCGCAGCCGAACTCAACAACAGGCCGCGCAAAAGGCTTCTTGACATCTTTTTGAAAAGGTGATTGACTGCCTCCTTAAAAAAATAAGGCCAAGGCCAATGCAAGAGGGGGGCCTTGTGGCGGTTGTTGTTTGCGCGGGTGTGCTGCGAGAGAGGGAGAAGATGACAAAACAGGCGTTCAGGGGAGCGGCGTTTCTGGCGGCAGGGCTTGCGTTATCGTTGTTAGCTGTATCAAGCCTCTTTGTGTGGCCCGAAAGCACGAAGGCTCAGGCGGCGCCACCGGTGAGGGACGTTTGGGTGGCCTCATCGGCGGGGCTTCTGAAGCTGGCGGCGGACGGGAGTGATGAGCTTGGCATACCTGATGCCGCTGACGCGCTCAGCGTCGCTTTGGATGATGCGAACGCGACCGTTTGGGTCCTCGCGGGAACGACCTTGCGAGGATACGGCTTTCAAGGGACGCTGAAAGCGGCGGTCGTGCTTCCGTCCCCTTGCGATGATGGCGACGACGGCCAAGATGACGATTGCAGTGACGACGAGCAGTGTCACTTCCGTTCCTTCCTGGCCGTGTCAGCCGACGGCTCGGTTTGGGCCGGCCTTAAGAAAGACCTGGACCATGTCGGAATGGACGGAACGCTTTTGGGGTCGTTCCCGCTGTTGGGGTCCGTGCGTTCCATTGCCGTTGATAATGCCGGCGGAACTCTTTGGGCCGGGACGCAAAAAGGCGTCGCCGCTTACAGCCTCGCCGACGGAACCCTCAAGAACCTACTACCTCTCTCCAAGCATGCAAGGGTTCGGTCGCTGGCGTTTGGCCAAGGCTCGCTGTGGGTTCTTTGCAAGGACTCATTGCAGCGCTTCGATGCTAACGGCGGGCTGTTGTGGGCGGCGCCGGTTGACAACGGCGCCAGGGTTTCCCTCCGCTCTCAAGGCGGGGCTTGGGTCCTAAGCAAGAAGCGCCTGGACCTCTTCAATGGCCAGGGCCAAGAACTTCTCTCGGCAAAATTGCCGAAAGGAGCGGGCGCCCCGGTGGGCCTTGGCGGGGATCCCGTGGCAAACTATGCTTACGTGGCCTGCGCCCATTTTTACTTCATGGCAGACGGCCAGGGCAATATCCTCTTTCAGCGCGACTTCAAGGCGGAAGAGACGCGCCTGCGGGACTTGGCCCTCTTTGCCGACACGATCCCTCCCGCCATAAGCATTGTTTCGCCACAGGCTGGCCTATGCACGAACAACAACCGCCCGGTGATTCAGGTGAGCTACAGCGACAACGGGTCGGGCGTCGCCTTGGAAACCCTATCCCTGAAGGCAAACGGGCAGGAACTTGACGTGACTTGCGACAGGGAAGCCGCTAGCGCCACCTGCACGCCGGTCAATCCTCTGCCGGACGGCGTTGTAGAACTTGAAGCCACGGTCAAGGACAAGGCTGGCAACCTCTCCACGCCTGCAACGGCGAGCTTCACCGTCAAAACGACCACTCCGCAGATCACGCTTCTCTCCCCGGCCAATGGCCTGCTTACGAACCATCCCGCGCAAACGCTGGCCGGTTACGTCAGCGAGCCTGCAACGCTGGCCATCAATGGCGCTACGGTTGTGCTTGACGCGTCGAACGGGTTTTCAATCCCGGTGACGCTTCACGAAGGGGCGAATTCCTTCTTGTTGAGCGCCGCCAACTGCGCCGGGAATTCGGGCACGCTGACCGTCGCTATTACCCTCGACACAATTCCGCCAGCGGCTCCAGATGCGACGAAGATATGCGTCTCGTCCCCGGCGGGCGGGCCGGTAACGGTGACTGGAGCGGCCGGATGCGCCGAGGCGAATTCGGTGGTCCTCGTCTCCAACGCCAGAAACGCCGCAAGCGCGAGCGCGCAGGCGGGAATCGCCGGTGACTTCGCCGTGGCCATAGCGGCCCAGGGAGGGGACGTTCTCTCCATATCGGCCCGCGACGCTGCGGGCAACATTGGCCCGGCGGCTTCAGTCACGGTTCCTGGTGGCGGGCCTGTTCTTCCGCCCGATCCTTCAACCGTCGCCCCGCCAGTTGACCCGACCGTGGCTACGGACATCGCCTCTTCCACCTCTTTCCTCTACGACGGCTCTAATCCAATACAGACCGGAGTTGCCCCCGGGACTATCGAGCCCAGGCGGGTGGCCGTGCTACGCGGCAAGGTTTTGGGGCGCGACGGCGCTCCCATCCCGGGCGTGACGGTGACGATCCTCAATCATCCAGAATTCGGCCAGACGCTCACGCGCCTTGACGGGATGTTCGACATGGCCGTCAACGGCGGAGGGCAGTTGACCGTCAAATACGAGAAGGACGGCCTGCTGCCACTACAGCGGCAGGTTGACGCTCCTTGGCGGGACTTCATTTGGGCACAGGATGTCGTCATGATCCCCGCCGACCCGCAGGTCACGGCCGTTGACATGGCGAGCGCCACCGAGTTTCAAGTCGCTCGTGGTACTGCCCAGACGGACGTTGACGGCGCCAGGCAGGCGACGCTCCTCGTTCCCCCCGGCACACAGGCTTCGTTGGTGCTTCCTGACGGAACCACTCAGTCCGTGACGGCTCTTCACGTCCGCGCGACCGAGTACACGGCCGGCGCCAGCGGCCCGCAGGCAATGCCCGCTCAGCTTCCGCCCCAATCCGGTTATACATATTGCGTCGAGCTTAGTGCTGACGAAGCAACAGCCGCCGAAGCGAAATCCGTTGATTTCACGGCCCCTCTTCCTTTCTATGTTGAAAATTTCGTCCACGCGCCCGTGGGCACCGGCGTTCCCGCGGGTTACTACGACCGCCAGTCCGGCCAATGGAAAGCTTCGCATAACGGCCGCGTCATCAAGGTGCTCTCCATCACCAGCAACATGGCCGACCTTGATATT
>JBBIMN010000033.1:0-12916 GCA_037444385.1 Acidobacteriota bacterium
TTGCGTTTCTGATCCCATTCCAGGACAAGTACTACATCCAAGGGACGGAGGACAGGGCTCAACGGCTGAAGATGTTAAGCGAACACCTTTCGGGCGGGCTCGGCTGGAGGCCCACTCAGTTTTCAAGGCTCACGCTTGGTTTCGATACAGCTTACTACCGCTTCACATCGGTAGGGGAAACCTCCCATGGCTTTGTACCGCCCAAGGACCACGGCAACCTCGCCTTCACGCTCAAGTACGACTACTCGCGGCGCGGATGGCAGGCGGCGGGAGAGTACGAAGGTCACCACAGGACCGCGTGGGAACCTTGGGGGCTGCCCGGAGAACACCCGGATGTTTCGGGCCAGAAAAATTACGCGCTCTGGGGCACGACCTTCTCGAAGACCTTTTACCTGCCCAAGTTTCAGAAAATTGGGGCGGCTGTGTCGTGGTTGGACGGCAAGAATCTGGACCGTTTCAGCCAGTATCAGTTCACCTATCTTGGGCGCAAATCGCTCTCCGGGTTTTCAGGCAGCGGCGTTCGTTTTGACAAGGGCGCCACGTTGCGCCTGCTCTACGAATTCAACGTGGCCGACGTCGTCCGCTTCGGCGTCAACGTTGACCACGCGCGCGTAAAGCCCAACAGGAACGATGGCCTTTGGCAAAACCACACCGGCGTGGGCGTTTCTGGCGCCATTGCCGGCCCCTGGCAGACATTCTGGTCCCTTGATGTAGGCTATGCCATTCAGAGCGACATCCCCGCCGTCAAACACGAAACGACCGTCGCGCTGGTGGTCCTGAAACTTTGGTAAAAGGGCGCTATACTACGCAGGTGATCGCACGGGAGCGGTCCTAATTGAACAGGAGAAGATGATGAATCGAATGTTGGTATCAGTAATGGCGGCGGGCCTTATGGCGCCGGCTCTTCTTGTCGCGGCGCAGGCAACTGCGGCCAAGCCCAAGACCACGCTTAACCCCGCAGATAAGCCGGCCGTAGCCGCTTCCGGCCTGGCGACGCCTGAAGCAAAGCTGGGCTACGCCATGGGACAGGACATCGGCCGCCGCTTGAAAGACATGGGCGCGCCCATAGACATCAAGGTTTTTGCAAAAGGCGTGGAGGACGCTCTCAAAGGAAACCCACCCCAGCAGAGCGAGGAGGAGTCATCCAAGACAATGGAGACTTTTTTCGGCAAACTGAAGGCCGAACAGGCTCGCAAGGCGCAGGAAGCGGGCGACAAGAATCTCAAGGAGGGCGAGTCCTTCTTTAAGGAAAACGGCGCGAAGAAGGGCGTGGTGACGACCCAAAGCGGCCTTCAATACACGGTATTGCAGGAGGGAACCGGCCCGTCTCCAAAGAGCACCGACACCGTGACGGTGAACTACCGCGGCACGCTTTTGGACGGAACGGAATTTGACAGTTCCTACAAGCGCGGACAGCCAGTCACCTTCGAGGTTTCGCACATCATCCCCGGTTGGATCGAGGGGCTCCAGCTGATGAAGGCCGGAGGAAAGTACCGCCTCTTTGTCCCCGCTAAGCTGGCTTACGGAGAACGCGGCGCTGGCCAGGCCATCGGCCCCAACGCGGCTTTGATCTTCGACGTGGAGCTTATTTCCATCGCGCCGCAGGCGAAGTAGCCGGAGCGGAATATGGCCACCGTGCCGTCGTGGGTTGAGGAATTCCCCGCCTCAATAACCGTGGCTGACGCATCCGGGGTGATAGTATCCCTCAACCGCGAGGCGCGCGAGACCTTCAAGGAGGAGGGCGGCGTCTCCCTCGTGGGAACAAATATATTCGATTGCCACCCGGAGCCGGCTTTAAGCCGGCTCCGTGAAATGTACCTCAAGAAAAGCCCCAACCACTACACCATAAGCAAAAAGGGCAAAAGGAAAATCATTCACCAGATTCCGTGGTTCGAAGATGGAGTTTTCGCCGGTTTGGTGGAGATATCCGTCAAAATTCCAGAGGTCATCCCCCATTTTGAGAGGGGGTGAAGTTCCCCCGGAGCCGCCATGCTGAAAGACATCCGTCTTCACGGCGAGATCACCTCCGAAGTGGACTTCTACGCCGTTCTGGCCGGGGAGAAACTCGCCGTCACCCATTTCTATGAAGTGGGCGAAAGTGAAAAGGGTCGCGAAGTCTCTTTTTTTCTTGCCGGAAACTATTTCAAACTCGACCAGCAAGGCATCGCCTTCACTGGCACCGGTGGGGCGGTCTCCGAGTACATGTTCGGCTCGCCGATGCCATTGAACGATCTCGGCCACAAAGAGGTCTCGAACCGCCTGGTGCTTTTCGGGACATACGCCGGCACGACCGGCCAGGGCCGGCTGGAATTCACGCCCAACGTGAGCGGCCTTGTTTCGTACCGCGATCTCTTTCTCGAAGGCAACGCGCTCTGCAATTCGTTCTTTCTTCTGAAGACTCCGTGGCCCTACTCCGTGCGCCGCACTCAGGAGGTGCTTCTTAAAACGCTTGGGCGGCGGCTCAAGCGCAGCCCTCACGCCGGCGCCGGAAACGACAGCGAACTGGCCGCCGAGATTCTCAAGGAGCTGGCGGAGCCCGACGCCACGCTTCTGCTTCTCAGGCTGGCCCACCGCCCTCACCGCCAATTTTACGATTTCGTCCGTGGTTACTATCTTAAGGAGGGCGAATGGGGCGAACAGCAGGAGAGGTTCGTAGCCGTACTTGCCGATGAGCTGGGCATCGAACAATACCAGCGCAAGCGCATCGCCATTGACATTCTTTACAAGGCGGAGCGGAACCGCCCGATTCTGGATGAGTACAAGGACATTCTTCTTTCGGCGCTCGAAGCCGCGCTGAACGACTCGGCGCTTGGGAGACTGAATACGCTGAGAGGCATGGCTGTGCGCCACGGTTTGCCGCCGACGCTTTTTGATACGCTCGACGGGCTGTTGCCCGCCGCGGCGGCGGCGCGCGGCCAGGCAGAGGCGCCTTACCTGCGGCGCGTTAGAGACATACTGCAAGGCCTCTTCGAAGCGGAAGGCGCGACGGCGCGAAAAAAACACGGCGCCAACGAAATCGCAGAGCTGATGGCGGCGAAACAGCGCGCTCATCACAGCCACGACAATGGTTTCGAGCAGGTTCTTCTCGACGCCGGCCGCCAGCTCGACGAGTACACCGCCAGGACGGAAAACTACGAGCCCTTCGAGGCCTTTTCCGAGCTGCTGACCTACTTGGACCGGCTGGATAACGCCGAAGCCGTCGTAAGCCACCTGGTCTACATGGAGCACGCCTTCGTCTCCGAGGAAAAGGTCAGGTCGCTGCTTGGGAACCGGGAGGCTTTCGAAGCGCTCGAGCCGGGGCTTTTTCAGCGCCTGGTGATTGATGACGCCCTTCAGAATCCTTACGCTCTTGGTTACGGAAGGCGCAAGCTCAGCGTTCTGCTGGCCGGCTTGCAGCGAGTGGAGCGCGGAGAGCAGACCTGCGCCGAGGTGGCGGCTCGCGTAGAGAGGCTGGCCAAGGAGGAGCAGCTTCACGAAAGGCTGTATGGAGCCATAAGGCGCCGCCTGAAGCAATTCTACTTCAACTTGTCAAATCCCGCTCACGTAAGGCTTCTGCAAACGGATCTCGAAGCCGAGATTTTAAAACAGGGCCACTGGCTGGAGGGAGCGCTTCCCCCGGGCGCCTTCAATACCGCGCTGGAACAGGTTCAGCGGGAAACCGAATACCTGAACAGCGTCTATCCAAAGATCCTTGCCGGCGCGGACCAGAGCCTAAGGGAGCAGTTCCTCGCCGAATCGCACCTGGACCTTTACAGGGTTGAGGATATGGAGCGCCAGTATCGCCAGGCGCACGGCCTTGAGACGCAGGGCCAGACCAGCGACGCCTTCACGTTGGAAGATTAATTCCCGAACAGCTTTCTGTCAAAGGTGCGGTACTGGACCGCCTCGGCGAGATGGGCGGCCTGGATGGCCGCGCTCGCTTCAAGGTCGGCTATTGTCCTCGCGACCTTGAGTATGCGGTGGTGGCCGCGGGCGGTGATGCCCAGAGCCTTCAGCGCCGCCAGCAGGAAGCCCTCGGCTTCCGGGGATAAGCGGCAATGCTCTTCAACGCCTTGTTCATCCATATGGGCGTTGCAGAAAACGCCGCCGTTTCCAAAGCGCGACCACTGAAGCCGCCTGGCGCTGGTGACTCTGTTGCGTATGGAGGCCGAGGATTCGCCGCAGGGCGCCTGGCGTAATTCCTGCGGCGCTACGGCCGTCACCTCCACCTGGATGTCAATCCGGTCCATTAGCGGCCCGGAAATTTTTGCGAGATAGCGCGCGATCTGCTGCGGCGTGCAGCGACAGCGCCTGCCGGGATCGCCGTGGTAGCCGCAAGGGCACGGGTTGCTCGCGGCGAGAAGCGTGAAAGCGGCTGGATAGGTGAGCGTCTCCTTGGCTCGGGCAATCGTGACGTAGCGGTCTTCCAGCGGCTGGCGCAGGCTTTCTAGGACGTCCCGCTTGAATTCCGTCAGCTCGTCCAAAAACAGGACGCCGTTGTGAGCGAGCGAAATCTCGCCCGGAAGAACGTTCGCGCCGCCGCCGATCATTCCGGCGTATGAAATGGTGTGGTGGGGCGCCCTGAATGGCCGCAGAGCCACGATGCCGTCGTGCCCCCCCGCCAGCTCGCCTCGGACGGAGTGGATCCTCGTCGTCTCCAGCGCCTCCTCGAAGGCCATTGGCGGAAGGATCGTCGGGAACCGTTTGGCCAACATACTTTTCCCTGAGCCGGGCGGCCCCATCAGGAGCGCGTTGTGGCCTCCAGCGGCGGCGACCTCAAGCGCCCTCTTTACGTGGGCCTGCCCATGGACATCAGTGAGGCCAAGCCTTGAGGGCGGGTCTTTCAAAAGATCGTCGTAACGGCGGTGCGGGTGCGGCTCCAGCGCCTCCTCGCCGTTCAAGAAACGCACGCATTGCACGAGGTCCCTAAGGGGAATGACGCGGCAGCCCTCCACGACAGATGCCTCCGCGGCGTTGGCCGATGGGCATAACAGCGTCTTGCCGAGCCGTCTGGCCAAGAGCGCCACGGGAAGTATTCCCCGCACCGGACGCAAAGCCCCGTTAAGCGCAAGCTCTCCGCTGAACAGGAACGATTCCGGGTTCGCCGGGGCAAGCTGCGCCGTGGCCGCCATCACCGCGCATGCTATAGCCAGGTCGTGGTGAGAGCCCTCCTTGCGGACGTCGGCGGGAGCGAGGTTGACGGTGACCTGTTCCGCCGGAAACTGGTAGCCCGAATTGAGAAGCGCGCCTTTGACTCGCTCCCGGCTCTCTTTTACAGCGGCGTCTGGAAGGCCCACGGTGGTATAGCACACCATTCCCAGTTGAACGTCAACTTCGACGTCCACCTCTACCGCCTCGATTCCGCGAAGATCCGCGGAAAAGAGGCGCGCCATCATGGCGACGGCTCCGGTTCAATGTCCAAGGGTACGGCGGCTTCTCCTCCAGCGGCGGTAAGCGCTTGAAGTTCAAACCCCGAAGTCAGGGAAGGTGCCTGGTTAAGAAAGACGTGGTAGCGGTTAAGTCCCGGCCCTGCGGAAGCAAAGGGGGGGGCAGCCGGTGATAACCCGCCATCCAGGCCAGCCCTTCGCAGAAGGTAGCCAGCGAGTCCTGGGGTCTCTGACAGAAGCAGGTCGCAAGCCGAGCGCGAAAGCCGCGCTTCACGCACCTGAAAAGGCGGGGCGATGTCTGACCACAACGTTACCGTCAAACCGAATCCGGCGGGTTCATTGCCAGGAGGGTTCCAAAGAACGAGCCAGAGGAAGCTGCCTTTGCGTGGAAGAAGAATCGGAGCCTGCGCCAGCGAGCCTAAGCCGCAAACCGAGGGAGCTTCATCTTCACTTGAGAAGACGGAGACCAAACGCAGCCGCTCCGCGCCGGCTCCGCCCAAGGCCTCACCTCTCACGGACGATGCCCAGGAAGGCACGGCCAAACGCCACGCGGTAAATCCGCCCGGAGGCAGGTCGTGGTCAACGACCCATACCGCTGGAAGGCTCGACGCCTCCATCGCCATTTCTCCGGAAGCTGCCGCTCTTTGGGCAACCCACGCGGCGGTTCGGTTGAGGAAAGCGGACCATTGCCCGCCTCCGGTCACGACCGCCGACTTGAGACGAGCCGCTCCCTCGCCCGGCGGCAGCGCCTGAGGCAGAATCGCCGGGGCGGCCGCCTCTTCAAGGAGCATGGCGTACCAAAGCACCGCCTCATTGTCGCCCGGTATGAGACGTCCCGCGCTTATTGTCCGCCTAAGAGCCTGATCCACGGGGGCGGAATCTCCAAGAACCACCAGCCTCATGGCATCCTTGGCCCCCTGCCTGTCGCCTGGAGAGAGGTAAGGTTCGCGCGACGCCCACATGCGCTGAAAGGTTTCCTCGGAAGCAAGCCCGGCCAAACCGGCGGTTTCCTGAGCGGCGAAAGAACGCCCGAACATCGAGATCCAGGCGTCTTGGAAAACTTCAACCGTGGACCTGGCCGTTTTGGCAGCAGGCTGCGCGGCGGCCGGAATCGCCGTGAACATGGCGGCTAAAAGCAGAACTTGGCCAAGCGCGCGCATCTTCATAAGCTGACAATTGTGGATGCAGCCAGGGAAAATGTCAAGCAGAGGGAGGCGTAACGGACTTGGAAAGCAGGCTATGGAAGAAGGCGCCCGGCGAGATCCATGCCGCAGACATCGCGGATCAGGGCGTGCAGAGCAACTTCATCCCGCGCGGCCACGATGTTCAAAATGCCCCGGTTGTAAAGAGAAGCAAGCGACTCGCGGATGGGGCCGCTCTCCCATTGTCTCTCCATGAGAGCCCCGCGTATGCGTCCCATGACCGCCGTCAACGAACCGTACTCATCGCCGTAGTGCGAGGAGAGTTCCTCGCGGAGAAGTCCAGCGAGCGAGGGACAGCGGCCTTCCGTCGTCACCGCGAGTGTCAGATCCCCGCGCTTGAGTGTGGCCGGGACCGTGAAATCGCACATTGCGGGGCGGTCAACGACGTTCACTAGGCAGCGTGAAGCTCTCCCCTCTTCGGCGATCTGACGGTTGGCCTCCTCGTCGTTCGTGGCCGAAACAACGATAAAAGCGCCGGCGAGGTCCCCTTTTTGGAACGGGCGTTCAACGAGCGCAAGCCTGCCCTCAGAAGCGGCTTGGCGAATTTCGTCGCGGACTTCAGGTGCGATGACCGTAACGGCGGCGCCAGCGGCCAGAAGGTCTCCCACCTTTCGCGCGGCGACCGCGCCGGCTCCGATGACTACGGCCTTTTTACTCCGAAGATTGAGATTGATGATGTACGCCATTTGCGGCTCCGGCCGTCAGCGGAGCTTTCTTGCGATGGCCAGGCTCGTACCCCCGCTTATCTGATGGAACGCAAATTCGCAAAGTCCCAGCGAGGAAAAGAGCGCTTCGACGCGGCCGGAGTTCCACGGCTGGCATCCGCCCGAGCCTATGCGGCGGCCCAGCGCGCAAAGGACGACTTCGCTGGGCGGCAGGTTGCTTCCCGGCAAAAAAGCGTCGTGCACCGCAAGCAATCCGCCATGAGCGGCGTGGCTTGCGCCCGCTTCGAGTGCTCGCGTAAAGTCCTCTTCGCCGCAGGACGACGATAACCCGGAAATGATTATGGCGTCCCAGAACTCATTTGGTCCCAGAGAAGAGAGCGCCTCTGAAAAGCCGCCGGAACCGGGAGCCCGCGGGGTGAGCGTCTTAAATCGCGCTCCGGGCCAGCGGCTTGCAAACGCGCGCTCGAAGGCGGCGCCGCCCCACCCAACGTGAAGCGCGGAACTCTTTTCCCCAAGTTCGATCTTCTCGGCCACCGCTGGCGCGCAGAAGCCGGCCAGAGAGTCGCACGCTTCGTGAAAAGCCTCTTCCGCTCTCAGTTCGTCGCCTGTGCACCCTTGAGCCAGAAATCGCGTGAACGCTTCTGGCGCTGGCATCTGGCGCGCCAATTGCAAAAGGAGTAGCCGGAGGCTCTGCTCGGAAGAGGAAGAGAGAAATCGCGACGTGATGTCCAGGTTGCGGTATTGGCCCTCTTTCTCTTCGAGAAGCCCCAGGGCGCAAAAGGCCTGCAGAAGCTCCTCCAACGCCCCGCCGTTCAGCCCTATTTCCCTGGCCATGGCGGCAGGCTGGACATAGGATTCGAGACGGTCAAAAAGGCCCAATTCCAGCCCCAGGCGCAGCGCCTGGCTGGCCAAACCGCCAAGGGCAAGTCTTAGAAGCTGGTCCGGCCGAAAGCGGGGACTTGAGTCACGATGGCGTTTCAGCTCGCGGGAAACCTCTTTCAGCTTCTCCCTGAGTTTGACAACCTCGCCGACGACCAGCGTGGAGGGAGGCTCGATCCCCGCCCGCCCGGCCTCTTCGGCGATGGTTTCCAGCGTGGCGGTGACGACTTTCTCGTCGTGCCAGTATGCCATTTGAATCAATGCCGCCGGGGTTTTGGGATCGCGGCCGTTTTGAATAAGCTTGTCCGTGATTCGCTTGAGGTTCTTCACTCCCATTAGAAAGACCAGCGTCTCCAGCCGCGCGAGCGCTTCCCAATTCATCTGCGGGTCTTTATCCAAGGCAAAATGGCCGGTCGCGATGGTCACGCACGACGAAGCTTCGCGGTGGGTGACGGCGATACCGGCGGAGAGAGGCGCGGCCAAAGCCGACGAGACGCCTGGAACGACTTCAAACTCAATTCCGTGCTCGGCGAGATACTCCGCCTCTTCGCCTCCCCGCCCAAAGAGAAATGGGTCGCCCCCCTTGAGGCGGACCACCCGCTTGCCTTCGCGAGCCTTGGCGCAAAGAAGCTCGTGGATCTCATCCTGCCGCGAGTCGTGCTTCCCCACCGGCTTTCCCATATATATCTTTTCCGCAGAGGGGCTTGCCAGCGATAGAACCTCCTCCTGGATCAGGCGGTCGTACACTACGACGTCCGCCCGGCCAAGAAGCTCGGCCGCCTTTATGGTAAGCAGTTCGGGATGGCCTGGGCCGGCCCCCACCAGATAGACTTTTCCGTTCGCCATGATTCTCCCGGTTGGGCGCGCACCCAAAGCGCGCCCGCTGAATCTCCTGTGTACCATGACGCTTCCATGACGTCAACTTTTAAGGATACTCTTAAGGATACTCTTAGATCATGGGTGTAGTGGTTTTCTTTAGGCGCTGGATGTAAAATCAGAACCCAAGATTGGAGGGGATGATGAACCTCGCAAATCAACGTGCTGCTTCTTGCTTGCTGTGCTTCGGCATCGCCGCGCTCTCCGTGGCCGCCGACGCACCGATCTCCTTTCAGGATCGAGTCAAGGCTCGAGAGGCAGTAGAAAAGGTCTATTACAACCACCGGGTTTGGCTCGGGGAAAACACGACACCAAAGCCTCCCTTTGAATGGGCGGTTGCCCGCGCCCTGCTCGAAGCGAAGGTGGTTGATGACCTGAAGAAATGCGTTGCGCTCGGCCGATATTGGCAGAGGCCCCTCACCAGCGCACAGCTTCAGGCCGAGATCACCCGAATGGCGGGCAACACGAAGGATCCTGTGACTCTGAGAGAGCTATTCGCCGCTCTGGGCAATGATCCGCGCTTGATTGCCGAGTGCCTCGCCCGACCGCTGCTTGCTGACCGCCTGATCCGTGACTGGTACGCCTGCGATTCGCGCTTCCACGGAGGGGTGCGCCAACGCGCCGAACGAGCGCTGAGAGAAGCTGATCCGCAAGATTTGCAATCCTGGACTGACGGGGAGTTTTATCACGTGGCTTACCGGCTGGCGGACAAACCAACTGCTTCCGAGATCCTGCCGGAAGGTGGCTCTCCTGTCATCACGCTGGATACCAGGGGGTTCGCCGCAATGCGCGCGCGCTGCCCCAAGCCCGGGGTTCTGATGATGCGCGAGGAGGCTGAAGCTTTCATCGTCTTAAAGACCCTCTCCTCCGGTGAGAACGAGGTCGAGACCGAAGCGCTTGTTTTTCGCAAGACCACCTTTGACAGTTGGTGGGCTCGTGCTTCGGCGGGTCTCGATGCGGATCCCTCCCTCTTTGACGAGAGCAACGGGAACGATGGATACACGATTTCCGATCCCAGCCAGCCCGAGAGCACCTGCTCCGATTCGTGGGTCAGCAGCGCTTTGACGTGCCCCGTGCCGGATGCTCGCGACAGCCACACGGCGGTCTGGACGGGCAGCGAGATGATCGTCTGGGGCGGGAGCGGTGTCAGCGGTGTTGTCAACACGGGCGGACGCTACAATCCGGCGACCGATACCTGGACAGCGACCTCGACGGGGAGCAATTGTCCGTCGCCGCGCTTCGGGTCTTCCGCCGTCTGGACGGGCAGCGAGATGATCATCTGGGGCGGCTATGGTCTAGCCACGGCGCTTGAACTAAGGTCAGGGACGGCGCTCAACACCGGAGCGCGCTACAACCCTTCCACCGACGCGTGGATGCCCACTTCAACGGGGGCGAACTGCCCGTCGGCGCGGGATTCTCATACCGCCGTCTGGAGCGGAACGGAGATGATCGTCTGGGGCGGAGAAGACGACGGCGGCAACAAACTCAACAGCGGCGGGCGCTACAATCCCTCTTCCGATTCCTGGACGCCGACCTCGACGGGAACCAACTGCCCCTCCGGCAGGATCAACCACGCCGCGGCCTGGCTGAGCGCCGGAATGATGGTCTGGGGAGGAGCCGACGCGACGGGGCTTGTTAACACGGGGGCACGCTACCTGCCGTTGACCGACAGGTGGGTTGCGACGTCCGCGGGAATCAACTGTCCCTCTCCGAGGGAAGGCATCACCCTGATCTGGACCGGCACCGTCGCGGTCGTCTGGGGTGGCTACGGCGCCTCGGGAGCGGCCGCGGGCAAGAGCGCGGAGACGCCCCTAAATTCGGGAGGACAGTACAGACTTTCGACCAATTCCTGGACGGCGACCTCAACGGCGGCCAACTGTCCTTCCGCCCGGGCGCACCACAGCGCCGTCTGGACGGGCTCTGTAATGATTGTTTGGGGCGGATGCGACAACAACGGCTCGTTCAACTCCGGCGGTCGCTATAACCCGTCAACCGACGCCTGGACGGCGACCTCGACCGGAGCGAACTGTCCTTCCGCGCGCGATTATCACACCGCGGTTTGGACTGGCTCCGACATGATCGTCTGGGGAGGAGACGACATCAACGGGTGGTTGGCCAACACGGGCGGCCGTTACACGCCGTCGTCCGACTCGTGGACACCCACGTCTTCAGGGGCCGGCACGCCATCCGCGCGGCGCTATCACAGCGCCGTTTGGACCGGCGCCGAGATGGTCATCTGGGGGGGCAACGGCCCATACGGCAGCGTTGCTAACAGTGGCGGATGCTACAACCCGGCGTCCGATGCGTGGGCGGCGACTTCGACCGGAGCCGGTTGCGCCTCGGCGCGCGAGAGTCACAGTGCCGTATGGACGGGCCGCGAGATGGTCGTCTGGGGAGGGTACACGCCAGGCGTGCCACCCTACTACGTCAACAGCGGCGGGCGCTACGATCCTTCCTCCGACTCCTGGACGCCGACGGCAGTCACAGCGGCCTGCCCGGCGGGGAGAGCCGGCCAGACCGCTATCTGGACGGGCCGCGAGATGATCGTCTGGGGAGGGGACACGAATGGCGGGTACACAAATAGCGGAGGACGCTACGATCCGATCTCCGATGGTTGGACGGCGGCCTCGGTCTCGGCGAACTGTCCCTCCGGGCGTATCGGCCATACGGCAACCTGGAACGGAACGGAGATGATCGTCTGGGGCGGCTTTGACGGGAACAACTTTCTCAATGGCGGGGCACGGTACAACCCGGCGAGCGACGGCTGGACGGGCATCTCCAACGGAGCCAATTGCGCCTCTGCCCGCCGGTATCACACCGCCGTCTGGACCGGAGCGGAAGAGGTGATATGGGGAGGCCAGGATTCTTCCTGGGCCCAGGTCAACACGGGCGGGCGTTACAACCCCGCCACCGACGCCTGGACCGCCGCCACGGCCAGCAGGCCCGTGCCCTCTGCGCGCATGTCGCACACCGCCGTCTGGACCGGCAACAGTATGATCGTCTGGGGAGGAGACCCCATAACGGCCACCGGCGGAATCTACAAGCCGTACGCGAGCGTCATCCTTTCCATCCCTGAGATCATCACCTGCCCCCCGCCGTACGCCACGCTCACCTCCGCTCCAGCATCGTCGTACCAGTGGCTGCGAAACGGCTTCGCGCTTCCCGGCGCCACGAACCGGAGCTATAACGCGGCGGCGAGCGGGAATTACCGGGTCATCACCACCGACGCATCCGGCTGCATCGGCACTTCGGCCGACGTCCCCGTCACGGTGCCCTTCTGTTTGCAATCGGAGGTCTCCCCGCAGGACGCCGTCTTCCCGGCGCGGCTCGTGAAGGAAGCCGCGCCGGCCACGGGTTGCAGCCTCTATTTCCAGAAGCTCGATGGCGCGATCGGGTACAATCTATATGAAGGCAACGTCGGTGGTTGGTACAGCCATGCCAGCGCGTCAGGAAACGTCTGCAACCTCGACGCCGAGGATCTCGGTACGGGCGAGATGCGGGCGATTGTCGCACCTTCAGCGGGAAACCACTATTACCTCGTGACCGCATTTAATGCGGTGGCCCAAGGCCCGAGCGGCTTCGATTCTCAGGGAACCCAAATCCCCACCGCGCAGAGCAGTTGTCCGCCGTAAGGGGAGATTCTGCGAATAGGATATCAAAGAACTAGCAGGCTGTTGAGAAACTCCCATAGGCCGCGTTGCCAGCGCCACGGCTCCGGATGCAAGGCGCCGCGACGCCGTCGATGTCCCTGCACATCGTCTAGGAGCGGCAACGCGGCAGGCGGGGCCGTGCCGCGGCAACCCTTCGGGTTTTTCAACAGCCTGCTAGGCCAACAACCAACGGGGGGTCAGGAAGGGAGGGAAGCTCCTGCGCTTCTGGAAATCATCCGTAGAACGCTACCTGCAACAATGTGAATAGAACTCCTTGT
>JBBIMN010000034.1:0-1242 GCA_037444385.1 Acidobacteriota bacterium
AGAGTGGAATGACGCCTTTTAGCCTCAATTTATTAAAGCCTTGCGAAGGCGGGCAAGAGGATTGGCGCGGTTGATTGGCACCAGGCGCTCGCGCAGGCCGTCACCGGCGGCGTGCAGCGAGAGGGCCAGCCTCGGGCAGACGGGGCTTTTGGCGAAATCAAGAAGAGCATCCGCGATGCCAACAGTGGAGACGGTTATTCTGCGCCACGAAATGGCCATGCCCTCGGGGTCTTCCATCAGGCCGAGCGCCTTTTCCACTTCCGCCCTGTTCAACAGCGGTTCGCCCATTCCCATGAAGACTACGTTGTACGCGGCCTCGCGCAAGCAGGTCTTCGCTTCCAGGGCGTAAAGCTGGCCGACGATTTCGCCCGCCGTGAGGTTCCGCTTGAAGCCGAGGCGCGCCGTCAAGCAGAACTGGCAGCCCACGGCGCAGCCGGCCTGGGAGGAGATGCAAACGGTACGGCGTTTTTTATCTGGAATGTAGACCGCCTCCACCTGTTCGCCGTCTTGAAGCCCAAGCAGGAACTTGCGCGTCCCGTCGCTTGAGAGCTGCTCCCCAAGGATTTTAGGAACTGCCGAGAGCCTTATGGACGCTATCATTTGACGCGCGGCCTTTGGCAGGCTGGTCCAGTTCAGCGGGTTCGTTTCACGGATGGCGTAAAGCCAGCGGTACGCCTCCCTGCCCTGAAATGGAGGAAGCCCGAGGCCCGACGCCAACTCGGCCAGTTCGGACCGGCTTGAGCCAAGAAGAGAGCGCTTCGTGGCCACAAAATCCTGGGCGCCAGACACGCCGGTAACCTCCCAGTTGAATTATAACATTTCCACGATGGCTCGCCCGGCACGGAGAAGGATGAGGTAAGGATGGTTCGTCCAACGCTCTGCTCCGTCCGTTCAGCGCTGAGAGCGGTTCCTTCGGCTTCGCTTTAACCGAAGGAGCTTTTGATGTCCGCGTTAATCGTCCTTTCTCCCTCTTCGCTTCTTTCGATTTCTGAAAGCGCCGCCGGGGTCAGTTTGGGGCGGCGACGGGGATGTCGCGGGTGATCTTGCCGTCGCGCATTTCCACGAGGCGGCCGGCGCGGCGGGCGAGCGCCATGTCGTGGGTGACGACGACAAGGGTCCGCCCCTGGGCCCACAGGTCCTGGAACAGCCCCATGATGTCGCCGCCCGACGAAGTGTCGAGGTTGCCCGTCGGCTCGTCCGCAAGGACAAGGTCTGGCTCCATCGCCAGGGCACGAGCGATGG
>JBBIMN010000034.1:1252-12908 GCA_037444385.1 Acidobacteriota bacterium
CTCATCCGGTCGCCTAGCCCCACACGCGACAAAAGCTCCTTGGCTCTTTGGCGGCGCTCGGAGGTGTGGACGCCCCCGAAGAGCATTGGCATCTCGACGTTGTCAAGCGCGGTCAATTGCGGCAGAAGGTTGAAACTCTGAAAAATGAAGCCGACCCTTCGGTTGCGCACCTCGGCGAGGCGGTCCCTGTCAAGGCCGCTGATGCGCTCCGCGGCCAATTGGTATTCGCCGCCTGTCGGCGTATCGAGGCATCCCAGAAGATTCATTAGCGTGGACTTGCCCGAGCCGGAGGGCCCCACGATGGCGACGAATTCGCCCTTCTTGACTTCGAGGTCAATCGCCTTGAGCGCCTCAACCTGCACCTTGCCCATGTCGTAGACCTTCCGGATGGCGGACATCTTGATTATGTGCCCGTTGCCGCCGCCGCTATCGCTACCGTCCCTGTTCTTGCCTTCGATCGTCCAACTCATGGTGTCCGCTTCCTTTCTTGAAGAGGCTACCGGCTGTTAGCTATACAGAGCGTCATGCCTCCTCTTGACGCCGCATATTCATGACGCTCTGTATAAAAGGAGCCCTCCTCATTCGTACCTCAGCGTTTGCGCGGGATCAACCGCCGCCGCCCTCCTGGCCGGGAAGTAGCCCGCGGCCACTCCTATGAGCCCCAGGATCAAAGCCGTTGCAACGCCGATCTGCCAGGACAGCGCCGGCTTCCCCAGGAACTCCAGCGCCATGTTGCCGTTCGTGGGAACAAAGTAGAGCAGCAGGACTATCACCGTCGCTATCAGAAGGCCGAAGACACCGCCCAGCAGGGTGTAAAAAAAGCCCTGGAGGATGAATGGCCCGGTTATCCAACTGCTGCGCGCGCCTATCGCCATCTGGATGCCGATTTCCCGCGTCTTCTCTTTTACTACGGCGTACATGATGTTGGCAACGCCGATGCCTCCGATGAGGAGCGTGAGCGCGCCGATGATTCCCAGGAATATCTCGATGCCCGCCATCATATTCGCCACGTTCCCGGAACTCTTGACCGTGTCCCAGACCCAGAGGCACTTGTCGTCGCCGGGGTCGAAGCCGTACTTCCCGCCGAGAACCTCCTTGAAGCGCCGCAGCGCGCCCGGCATCTGCGAAGGTTCTCTCACCTTGATGACGATGTTGCCCAGTTGCTGGCGCCCGTACTGCGCGGCGAAGGTCGTAATGGGGATGATGGCGTGTTCGCCCTCCGGGCCGCCGTAGTTGCCCATCTGGAATTTGTGGACCATCACGCCGATCACGGTGTAGCTGGCGCCGTTGACGAGCAGCGTTTTGCCCACCGGCGCCTCCGCGCCGAAGAGGTCTTTGGCCAGTTGGTCTCCAAGAAAGACGACGCGCCGCTTCTGCGCCTCGTCGTCAGGATTGAGGAAGCGTCCTCCCCGTTGGGGGGCGTGGTTGCGCATCTCGCCGTACTCCCAGTTCGTGCCGATGACCCGGCCCGTAACCGTCTTGGCGCCATAAGTGAGGGTGGTGTTCCAACTTGGAATTTCCCCGAGGATGCCGGCGATCTCGGGCAGTCGCTCTCTAAGCCACGGGATGTCGTCCATGATGGGCATGACCGGCCGCCCGGCAGGCAGGCCTTTCCATGGCTTGCTCGTATCGCCCGGCCACATCACGGCAAGGTTCTCCCCCATGCCGCGGGTGCCTTTGACCAACTGGCGTTTAAGCCCTTCACCAAAGGAGAGCAGGAGGAGAATCGCCACCGTCCCCCAGGCGATGGCCGCCACGGTAAGCACGGCGCGTTTGCGCTGAAGCTTGGAGGCCCTCAGGAAAAGCTGGAATATGAGGCCGAAGTCTTTCGCGCTCATGGAACCCTTTCTGGCTCTTGGCTCTTGGCTCTTGGCTTTTAGCTGACAGCCAACGGCCTCACAGCTTCATTGCCACGACGGGGTCGAGCCTCGACGCACCGCGGGCCGGGAAGTATCCCGCCAGCAGCCCCACAAATCCCAGAAGTGATGCCGTCAGGGCCGCTACCGGTGGCGAAACCACCGGCACGCCGACGTACTCGGTAAGCCTCAGCTTTGGGAAGACGGCGCAGGCGCCGGCGGCGATTCCAACGCCGATTGCGCCTCCAACGCCAGTAAGGACGAGCGTCTCGATCAAGAACTGGCGAAGGATGAAGCCCGGTTTGGCCCCCAACGCCATTTTGATACCGATCTCCCGCGTGCGCTCCTCCACCACGACGTTCATTATGTTGGAAACGCCGATGCCGCCCACTATGAGGGTGAGCGAGCCCACGACGCCCAGGAAGAGCTGGAAGCCGAGGCTGAACGCGTCGAAGAAGGCGAACATTTCCGTGGTGTCCCAGACCTGCACGGCCTCTTTGTCCGAAGGATCGAAGCGCAGGCGCTTGGCGAGAATCCGGCGCACCTCCCCTGTCGCGGTCTCGCTTTTCACCACGGCGCTTGCCTTGTAGATAAAATCATCAACATACTTGATGCCGGTCAATGCGCGGAACGTCGTCGCCGGAACCCACATGAGGTCCTTGTCCCGCCCTTTGTAACTGGAGTCTTGCTCCTTCGGCGTGAGCACGCCCACAACCGTGAAGGGAGAACCAAGAACCATAAGGGTTTTGCCTACCGGGTCAACCTCCCCGAAGAGGTCCTTCGCGAGCTGGTCGCCCATGAAGACAACGCGCCTGCGCTCGCTCATGTCGGTGGGGTTGAAGAAACGCCCGCCTTGCTGCGGGATGAGATTGCGCATGTCCCCGAAGACCGGGTAGACGCCAGAAACGTCCGCCATCATCGTCTTGTCGCCGTAATGTATCTTCAGGTTGTCGGAAAACTCGCCGGACAGCATCTCGACGGTGGCCGCCGACTTGGCCAGCGCTTGAAGGTCGTCCTCGGTCACCCGAATCTGTCTTCCCTTTCCAAGCCCTTCGAACGGCACGGAAGTGCGCAAGGGCCAGGCGATGACGATACGGTCGCCGAGCCCCGCGGCCGTCTTCACCAACTGTTTATGAAGGCCGCCGCCGAAAGCAAGAAGCAGCGTAACCGCCGTCGTCCCCCAGACTATGCCGAAGGCGGTGAGGAAAGTCCGCAGCTTCTGCGTCCGCATGTCCCGCACGAGTTGTCTTAGCGCGTTGGCGAGGCTTTGCATGGCTCAATTCATCCGTCCCGGAGCACTTGTTCCATTCACTTGATCTCTTTCGGCGGCCGCTGCACGACTTTGTCGCCGGCCTTCAGCCCGGAAGCCACTTCCACGTTGAGGCCGTCCGAAAGGCCCAGCTTCACGTCAACCTTCCTGGGTTCGCCTTTCGGCGTCGCGCCAGGGACTTCAACCGTCGCCTTCTTTCCATCCTCGCCGAACGTGACCAGCCGTTCTGGAATAACGGGAATATCCTTCTTCTCGCGTATGATCACGTCGGCGTTGGCCGAATAGCCAGCTCGCAAGGTGATCTTCTGTCCTGGGTCCAGGGCGATCTCCACGTCGAAAAGCGTGGCGCCCTCCTTCTTTTGGGCTTGCGGCGCGATGCGCGTCACCTTGCCGGTCACGACATCCGACGGTAACGCGCCAACTTTGATTCTGGCCGGAAGCCCCACGGCCATTTTGCCCACGTCAATCTCGTCCACGGTGCCCTTGAAAACCAGGTCCCTCATTTCGGCCACCGCGGCCAGTTCGGTGCCTGGCTGGAAAGATGTGAGGGGCACGACCGGGTCGCCCGGGTTGACGGCCCGGCTCAACACCGTCCCGTCCGCGGGCGAGCGGATGATGGACTCGAAGCTGGAACCGCGGCCGGCAACGCGCCCGTCCAGGGCCAGTTCGCGGTTGTCCTCCGCCTGGGCCAGCGCAACGCGCGCCAATTCGTAAGACTCCTTCTTCTGGTCCATGTCATCCTTTGAAACGATTCCGTCTTTCGTGAGTTGCGTGTATCTTGCGTACTCGGCCTTGGCCCTGTCGAACGTGGCCCTTGCCTTTTCCAGGCTTCGGTCCACGTCGGTGCGCTCGGAGGGCGTCGGATCGGGGGCTATTTCGAAAAGCGGGTCTCCGGCCTTGACACCGTCGCCCACCTCGACGAAACATTTTTTCACTATGCCCGGGATCTTAGATTTCACCGAGAACTTCTGCCTGGGTTCGATCTGTCCCACGGCTAGAGCCTTCTCCGTTATCGAGCCGTTTTTGACCTCGACCAGCGGCATGTCATCCTTGCCGCCACCGCGGTTCTGGACCCAGGCATAAACTGCCAGGGCCACGGCTGCGGCCGCCACAGTGATCAAAAGGATCTTCATCAGCTTGCGCATCTGACGTTCCCTCCACATTTCCCCGGCACAGCACGGGGAACACACTCGTAACGTTATACGCCGTGAAGTCAGAAAGGTTGCGTCAACTCAGGCTCGGTTCGGCCAGGGAGGTTCTGATTGAAGAGGTGGAGGGCTGAGAGCGGGAAACGGGGAACAATAAAGCAAGTGCCTCTGCCCCTGCTCCACTATTTCTTGATCTCCTCTACATCAACAGCGGGACTGCCGTGAAGGCATCAACGTCCACAAGGCCCATATCCGTGAGCTTGAGGCTTGGGATGACCGGAAGGGCTATGAAAGCGAGTGTCATGAATGGCGAAGGGAGTTCGCAGCCAAGCGCGCGGGCCGCGCCGTGAAGCTCTCTAAGGCCCGAAGCGGCGCTATTGGCACTGCCCAACGACATCAGCCCGGCGACTTCAAGGGGAAGTTTGGCGAGCACCTCGCGGCCCCGAACGGCGACAAGCCCTCCGCCAATTGAAGTCATGGCCCGCGCGGCAAGCTCCATCTCGTCGGGCGAGCAGCCCACGATCACGAGGTTATGGCTGTCGTGGCTTACCGTCGAGGCCAGCGCTCCCGCCTTCAAGCCGAAGCCGGAGACGAACCCAAGTCCGACGTTGCCGTTCTTGCCGTGGCGTTCAACGACGGCGGCAAATTGAAGGGGGCGTCCGGCGCCTGCTTCGGAAGCGTCAGCGGCTTCACTTCGCGTCGTGATCTGCGCTGGTTCCACCCCAATCACGCGGACTCTTCCGCTCTTGGGGTAGGCGCGGAGGCGGCTGTCGAGCCCGCTGGGAAGATGAACGCTCGAGAGGGTTCCGGCCGCATCTTTCCTCCCAAGCGGCGCTATCAGCGCGCCGTTGTGGGCGACGCGGGCGCCGCGGTGGTAGACCTCCCGGACCTTGAATTCATGAAGGTCCTGGAGCACCACCAAATCGGCGAAGTAGCCCGGAGCGATGCCGCCTCGCCACCTAAGGCCGTAAGCGGTGGCCGGGTTCAGCGTCACCATTCTCAACAATTGAAGCGGGTCGTGCCCGGCGGCCACGCCTTTGCGAAGAACGTTGTCCATGTGGCCGTGGGCTAAAAGGTCATCCGGGTGCAGGTCGTCCGACACGATGCAGGCTCTGTGAAGGTTTCCGGGCGTAACGGCGGGAAGAATATCCAAAAGGTTTTGAGCGGCCGAGCCCTCTCGAAGAAAAACCAACATTCCGCGCCGCAGTTTTTCAGTGGCCTCCTGCGCCGTAAGACATTCGTGGTCGCTCATGACACCAGCGGCGGTGTAACCATCCAGGCCCGGGCCCGAAAGGCCGGGCGCGTGGCCGTCCACCGGAACTCCGCGCTCGCGCGCCGCCTGGATTTTTCTCAGGATCTCAGGCGCCTGGAAGAGCACGCCAGGGAAGTTCATCATCTCGGACAGCGCGGGCGAATCAGGCATAATCGAGAAAGCCTCTTCGACCTCGCCGGGCCCGAGAATTGCTCCCGAGGTCTCCATCGAGGTCGCCGGAACGCATGACGGCACGGTGAAGAGAATATCCAAAGGAAGCCCCTCCGCCGCGCGGCACATGTATTTCAAGCCCTCGAGTCCAAGAACGTTGGCGATTTCGTGAGGGTCGCTCACGCAGAGGCCCGTGCCGTGAGGAACGACGGCTTCGGCGAAGCCCTCGGGCGTAAGCATCGAGGACTCGACGTGAATGTGGGCGTCGCTGAACGCCGGCGCGAGATAGGCGCCTTTCAGGTCCACCACTTCGCGCGCCTCGCGCGAGCCTCCCAGCGCCGCGACGCGTTCGCCTGCCACGGCCACTTCAGTAGCGAGCACTTCCGAAGTGAATGTTGAAACGACGCGGCCATTGACAAAAAGAAGATCGGCCGGCTCTTCGCCTAGCGCGACGCGGATTCTTCTTGCCAGTGTTTCAATCGTCTCGGCCATCTTAAGCCTCGTTATTCAACTCGACAAAAAAGGTTTTGAGCCCAAATTTCTTGCCAAGGTGTTTTGCCAGCGCCATCACGCCAACACGTTCGGTGGCGTAATGGCCGAGGGCGGCGAAATTCATCCCTGCTTCGCGGACAAGGTAAGTCACCGGCTCGGAAGCCTCCCCTGTAACGTAAAGGTCAAGCCCCTCCAGGGCGGCCTGCATGGCTTCTTTGGCCGCGCCGCCCGAAACTATCCCTATCTTCTTTACAAGGCCGGAGCCTCCTTGAACCACGAATGCCTTATGGCCGTAATATTTTTCAAGGCGGAGGATGAACCTCTTGAGCGAAACCGCAGCCGGCAATGCCCCTTTCCAGCCGATCTTCATGCCGTGGTTGCCGCCGAAAGGCTCAAGGTTCCTGAGGCCAAGCGCGGCCGCGGCCACCGCGTTGTTGCCGGCCTTGGGGTGGGCGTCCAACGGCAAGTGGTACGCGAAGAGATTGAGGTCCGGCTTGATTAGCAGCCGCAACCTGGCGGCCAGTGCCCCGGTGACGGGCTCCGGACCGTGCCCCTTCCAAAAGAGGCCGTGGTGGACAATGAGAGCCTGGGCGCCCCCCTTCGCCGCTATTTCGAACGCTTCGGCGCAGGCCGAGACCGCGAAGGCCACGGCTGATATCTCTTTCGCTCCCTCCACTTGAAGCCCGTTCAGCGACTCGTCATCGAACCGGCCAAGACCAAGGTAGCTGGCCAGGTAAGTCTCCAGATCATCACGGCGCATCAGGGACCCCTATCAATGCAAGCATGAAGGCTGAAGTATGAATAATAGATGAGAGATGAGGAATGAACTGTCAAGCTGGTGTCCAGTCTTCGTGGCCCCTTTATGTTCCTTCCTTCATCATTCATAATTCATCCTTCAACCTTGTCCTCGCCAAGCTCGTCCAAAAAGGCGACGGCGCGCCTCAAATGCGGGATTACAATCGAGCCGCCGACTACCAGCGCCACGTTGAAAGCCTCCATCAACTCCCGCCTGGAGCAGCCCTCCTCCTTGCAGCGAATCACGTGATAGCTGACGCAGTCATCGCACCGAAGCACCATGGAGGCGCAAAGCCCCATAAGCTCCTTCGTTTTGGGGGGCAAAGCCCCATCCTCGTAGGCCTGTGCATCCAGCGCGAAAAAGCGCTGAATGCCTTTGTGGCCACCGTCCAAAATGCGCTGGTTCATCGCTTCCCGGAACTTCCTGAATTGATCGAGTTTTTCTCCCACGCCGGCCTCCCGCGCTTCTCCAAGACTTTTATTGTATACTAACATGGGTTTAAGAGGTGCCCCCCCACCGGTTTAGCATGGGGGCTTGAAGGGAGAGGTTGATGGTTCTCTCTTTTCTGAAAGGGGCGATCACCAACAGGGCGCAGCTCAGGACGCGGCTTTTTCTGGCCGAGCTTCTGCCGGTTATTTTCGCCCTTCCTTTCGTTTTCGCCTTCTTCCTCGTGGCCGTCCCTGACGCCGTCGAGCACTGGAAAGAGTACGCCTTTCTTCTCGTCGTCCTCGTCGTCGTAAGCCGGATTCCCAACCAGATAGTCACCACGCGGTGGGTGCTTCCGGCGGCTTTTCGCTGGCTGAAGCTGCGGCAGGAAGCGCGGCAGGCCAGCCAGGCCGAGTTGGGGCGGATATACCAGGAGATGACGCGCATCCTCCCGCGCCTTCAGATATGGGCCGTAGTTTTGTGGCTCGGCTCCGCGTTGGTGATGGTTACATCAGCGCGTCTCTGGCTCAATCTTTCCGCCCTTGGCGTGGTGACGCTCTCTTTTTCGGCGCTGATCGTCACCGTGCTTTCGCTTGGGTTTTCCTACTTCACTTTTCTATGGCTCTCCCGGCCGCTCATAGAAGATGTCAGGAGAGCGCTCGACGAGCTTCCAGACCGCGGCGTCTTTCGGCTCGGCCTTCGCGCCAAGCTGGGCGGGTCACTCTTCATATTCACCGCATTGGCGTTTCTCGTCTTTGGCGTCCTGGTCTGGGTGAAAGCGCGCGGAGCTTTCGAGAAATACGCTCTGGACGTTCACAACGACGCCGCGGTGAACATGGCCAAACAAGTGCTGGTCTTGCCGCAAGCCGGACGCGACGCCTTGCTCAAGGCCCACAGCAACGCCACGAGGAGCTTTATTCTCCTCGATCCTCAAGGCGGAATAGAGAGCGCGGCCAACGCTAGTGACTACGGTGCACAGCTAAAGGAGGCGGTGGCCCGGGTAAATGCTTCCGCGCCTTTTACGACCTTCCACTCACGCAGTGGCGCTATACGCCTATACCCGCTTGCCGGAGGAAAAGGCTTTCTGGTCCTGGTGATCAACGCTTCGGAACTTGCAACGGCTCTGTCGCCCCTGATTTGGACCACCGGGATTTTTCTCGTAGTCATTCTTTTTCTCGTCGGGCTCTACATTCTTGCCCTGACGCGCGAGATGACACACTCCGTTCGTGAAACCGCGAGGTACAACAAACGCCTGGCTCAAGGCGATCTTACCGAAATGCCCGTGTCATGGTCCGACGACGAGTTGGGCGAGATGACCGACCACCTTCGGATGACCTTCCGGTCGCTGGCGAGGATGGCCAAGGAGATCCGCGTGGCATCCGGCGCGGTCAGCGATGAAGCGGCCCGCCTCGTGACCACGAACCAAACGCTCTTTTCCACGGTGGCGGAACAGTCGGCCATGGCGGAAGAGACCGACGGATATGCCCGGCAGGCACAGGCTTCCATGGCCGTCGTCTCGGAGGCGATGCGGCAGGTGGCCAGCTCGACGCAAGACGTCTCGGCGACGGTGCTTCAAATGCAGGCCAGCGTCGAGGAGATCGCCACGACCGCCGAGGTGCTCGCCGGTTCCGCGGAAAACACCGTTTCTTCAACCAACGAAATAGCCGTGACGGCCGAGCAAGTGCGCTCCGCCGCCGCCCAGCTCCACCAGGACGGCCAGGAGGCCGTCTCTTTTCTCACGCAACTCGACGCCTCGTTAGCGGAGACGGGACAAGGGTCCGCGGGGCTTAGCCGTTTGGCTTCGAGCGTCACCGAACTCGCCGAAGGCGGCTTCAGCAGCGTCGCGGCCGTCGAGGAGGAAATCATCCGGACGCTGCGCGTCTCGGAGGAGAGCCGCCAAGCGCTCGAGGACCTGCGCGCGTCAATCGAAAACATCGGGCGCATCGTTGACGTGATCCAGGACATCACCGAGCAGACCAACCTTCTCTCTTTGAACGCCTCCATCATCGCCGCCGGGGCCGGGGAGCACGGAAAGGCATTCGGCGTCGTCGCGTCTCAAGTGCGCGAACTGTCAGCGAAGACGAAGGTCCGGGCGCGCGAAATCCGCGACGTCATCCGCTCGGTCCAGAGGGGCGGCGGCGAAATCGCCGAGGCCATGGAACGAATTTTCTCGATGGTCAAGCGCAGCTCGGAATTATCGAGGACAGCCGGCGACTCGCTGAAGACGATCCTCGAATCCGCCTCGTCACAGGAGGAGATGACCAAACGCATCGCCGCCGCGACGGAGGAACTCGCCCACGGAGGCCAGTCGGCGAATAGGGCGATGCACCAGATTTTCGACATGATTGAAAGCATCAGCCGGTCGGTCTCGGAACAGGCCGAAACCACGGGGATGCTCACGAGGGAAGCTCAGAAGGTCCGCGACGTGGTCCTGCAACTTCGCCACGCCACGAAGGAACAGGCAAGCGGCTCGCAGATGATCTCGGCCTCCGTCGCAAACATAACGCGCGACAGCCAAGCCACCTCCGACACGGTGGAGGAGCAGGCACAACGCGCCGCCTCGACCGCCAGGGCCATGAGCGATCTGGCACTGCACGCCCAATCAATACAGGAGGCTTTCGAGTCGCTGTCACAGGCCTCGGCAAGGCTCCGCGAGAGCGCCTCCGCCCTAGACCGCGAAGTCCGCCATTTCAACGTGAAGTAGGAGCGGCGCAACACCCGCGCAAGCTATATCTTCTTGCCGGCGAAACCGGCGGCGAGGCGGTCGTATGTCGTTCTGAGGTCTTCCGGGATGACGCGAAGCTCGGAGATGACGGTGCAGAAATTGGTGTCGCCGGTCCAGCGCGGAAGGACGTGCCAATGAATGTGGTCAATGATCCCGGCACCGGCGGCCTGTCCAAGGTTCAGCCCCACGTTGACGCCGTGCGCGCGAAATAGGTCGCGCAGCAGGGCCTCGCAGAGCGTGAGGGCATTCACTGAAGCGCGCCTGTGGCGCTCCTCCAGGCCTGAAAGGGAGTTGACGTGGGGCCTGGGCACAATGAGCATGTGGCCGTTGGTGTAGGGGAAGCGGTTAAGCATGACGAGAAGGTCGTCGTCGCTGTAGACCACCAAATTATCGAAGCAGGGCGCGGCCTCCCGGGCGGCGCAGAAAACGCAACCATCCGTCGGTTTGGACTGCACGTATGGCAGCCGCCATGGGGTGTAGACGATTTCCATCGCTTCCCCTGCCCGCCTTTATGGGTGCGGAGCGGAGCCCGGCCCAAGCCGCGCTTACTTGTTGATCAGTTCGCGAAGCTCTTTGCCCGCGCGAAAATACGGGACCTTCTTCTCTTCCACCTGAACCTTTGCGCCCGTCTTGGGGTTGCGCGCCACGCGGGCCTCGCGCTTTTTCATGCGAAACGAGCCAAAGCCGCGCAGCTCGACCTTTTCGCCGACGTCGAGAGCCTCCACGATCGAGAGAAGCACCGTGTTGACGACCATCTCGGCCTGCTTCTTTGGGATGCTGGAGCGCTCGGCCACCCACGCGATGATATCGGCTTTGGTCATTCCTTGCCCTCCTCGTTGCGGTGGAAGTCCTTCAAGTCGAGCACGTCGCCAAGGCTTGCCCGCCCGTCACTGGAGCTTGGACGGTAATCGCCCTCCGCCTGGCGCACGGCCTCCTGTTCCTGGCGGCGCGTCCCCTCCTTCAAGGAAAGGCCGATGCGCTTTTCGTTCGGCTCGAGCCGGATTATTTTGAAGGCGTAGGATCGGCCGGCCTCCACCACTTCGGCGCACGACTGAATGTGCTTGTCCGAAAGCTCCGAGATGTGCACGAGCCCCTCGACCCCGTCGCCGAGATCAACGAATGCGCCGAAGTCCACGAGCTTTGTCACGGCCCCGTTGACAACGTCGCCGACGTAGTGGCCGCGGAAGAACTCCTCCCAAATGTCGGGCATGAGCGCCTTCATGCTCAAGGAGAGCCGCTGGTTGACGGCGTCAATATTTATAATGACCGCCTCCACCTCGTCACCTTTCTTGATCAGCTCGGAGGGATGGTTCACGCGCTTCCATGAAAGGTCCGAGATGTGGACGAGGCCGTCCACTCCTTCGAGGACCTCGACGAAAATGCCAAAGTCGGTGATGTTGCGCACCTTGCCTTTGACCCGGTCGCCGACCTGGAATTGCTCGGTGATGATGTCCCAGGGGTTCGGGCTCGCCTGCTTCAATCCGAGGGAGCTGCGCTGTGCCTCGGAGTCAATGTCCAAA
>JBBIMN010000035.1:0-9676 GCA_037444385.1 Acidobacteriota bacterium
CTTTATCCCTCAAGCGTTCGCAAGCGGCGCCAAGCGTAGGAGAGAGACAGAACCAGAAGCGTCAAGCTCCCTATGCCCACGGATAGAGCCGGCGTCAAGTAATTCGGCGGGTCTCCGCCGGACAAGAGCATCGTATAATATGCATAAACGGGCCGGGCGTTCGCCACAAGAAGCGCGGCGACGTAGGCCATTGAAAGCGCCATGTAGATCAGCCCCCACGCGCTCATCACCGCCTTTGCCGGGTTGCGCGCATCGAACACCGGCGCCGCGCATCCGCACGCGAGCGCCAGCGCGGAGAGCGAAAGCGACGCGCAGACGGCCAGAAAGATCGCGAAGTTCAGCGCCGCCCCCTCCACGCCAAGATACCGGTTTGAAAAGAAGAGCGTGAAGACCGAAAGCGCCGTGAGCGGAACGGCGGTGAAAAGGAACTTCGCCCAGACGTAGCTTCCAGCGCCTAGAGGCAGCAGGCGCGAGGCGAAGTAGGCCGGCCCCTCGCTCCCCACCGCCGTGAATGCGAACCGCCCCGCTACCGACGCGACAATCAGCCCCAGCGTGGCGAGGTTCCAATAGCTCACGGCGATGCGGAACGGCGCGATCTCCGCCGGCATGTAGCGGACGTTGGCGAGGTAGATGACCACCAGCGCCGCCAGGATGAACAATTGTCCCCACTGCGTGGGGTCGCGCGCGAATAGAAGCAGGTCCCGGCGCAAGAGCGCCCGTGCCCTCCGTCCCGCCGGCGCGAGCAAACAGAGCCCCCAAGCCAGCGCCGGCACGAGCCTCGCCCGCCCGCCGCCGGGGGCCATGTCCTGCCGCTCCTGCGCCCTGCCGTATCCACGTGAATGCCAGAGTCTCAGCGCAAGAAGAAGGAGCAGCAGGCTGCCACCGGCAAGCGCCGCCAGCTTGCCCATTGGAACCGCCATGACGGCAATCCCCCCTTCGCTTCCGCGCACTACCGCCCGCGCGAGCCACGTCGAGGGCAACGATGACTCCCTGGGCAACTCAATTGACTTCAGGATTTCCACCGACTGCTGGCTGCTTCTGGGGTTCAACAGCGCCTCGGGCCGAGACAGCCTCAAGAGAATGACCAGCAGACAGACCATGACGAGCGTCATCACTGTCAGCAGTTGGTGCAGCCTCCTTGCCGGAAAGAACCGCGCGAGCAGCACCGTCACGCAAATCCCCCAACTGATGGGGACGGCTAGATAGAGCACGAGTCCGGCCAGCCCGAGCAAGCACGCGGCGATCCCTCCCCCGTCCTGAACAAAATAGGCCACCAGCACCGGAAAGAGAAGCAGAAAGACCATGTAGCCAGCGTTCGCCGCCGTTTGATATCCACGCAAAAGCCACAGCTTCCAGCGGGCGAAGGGCATGGCCAAGAGCAGCGCCAGATCGTCATCAAGGTAAAGGTACGAAAGCGCGCTCACCGACGCGGAAAACAGAACCATCGTGAAGGTCGTCAGCAGAACAAGCCCCATCAACTTGGCGCATACGCCCACCAGAAGAAAGCGCGGGATATTCGGATTGTGCCTCAGCAAGACGTGAAATACGCGCAGAAAGAAGAGGTAGTCCCCAACGACGAAGAAGACTCCAGCCGACCCAAACAGCGCCAGAAACAGAGCCCGAGACAGCGTCATCGGAAACAAGCGGTTGCGGACCTGCGCCACAAGGACGCGCAAATACGGACCCATCGGCTCTCCAGACCATGAGTCTAGCACCATTCACCGCGAAGGATGTATTCACAGGGAGGAAGGAAAATGAGGAGGCGGGCCGGTGAGAACTTATTACATCGTCCAGCGCACGTCGTAGCGGCAGAAAAGGCCGCCCCTCGCGCGACAGCTCTCCTCGCGTATGCTCACTTCCTTGGCCCCGCACATTTTGAGGGCCTCCTTATACCACCCGATGACCGTCAGGCAATCAAGCGCGGTGATATTCTCGGCATCATAGGTCGTGAGCGTCCCCGAGGTTGGGCCCGTCGGCACGTACTCCCGGCGGCCTTTGTCGTAGTAAAACCTGTAGACGATTGGCGCCCTCGCCAGGAAGGCCTGCGGGTCGCCTGAAACCAGAAGATCCTTATGGACCTTCGTCAGGTTCTCACGCGCCGAGATCGCGCCAAGCTCCTCGAAAACCTGCGGTGAGCCGTCGGCCAGATTCTTGGCGATCGCCGAGTCCAGAGCCTGGCCCAACTCGAAGGGGTACCAGGCGACGTTGGATATTCCTCCATCAAGCACGCCACGGTACTCCGCGGGCAGCGCGCCAAGCACGCGGTTCCACGCGTCGTCCCCGAAGTGCTGCACGACAAATACCCTTCTGGCCAGGAGAATGTTGCCCTTGACCTTCATGACGACCTCCGCCCGCGGAGCCTTCCTGGCCCCCGCGGCTTCCCGGATCCTCCGGGCAGCCGCTTACATTATCTATTGTACGTGGCATGGCGGCGCCCGGCAAGCCCGCTAGCGCAACTTATGGCCCCGCTTTGCGTAAAATGACGCGAGGGGGGCGGTGTGGTTCTGTCACCTTGTGGAGGGGCGATGATCCGCCGAGATATCCTGGCCGCCGTGGCGGCACTTCTGCTGACGGCTGCGGTCACGGCGCAGACGAGCCCCTCAAATGACGAGGCGGCGCTTAGGATCAGGCCGGCGGCTGGCCCCATCACGGTGGACGGCGACCTTCAAGACGCCGGTTGGAAAGGCGCAGCCGAAGTGGCCACTTTCTACAACATAAGTCCCGGTGACAACGCGCCTCCCCCCGTTAAAACCGTAGCCTGGATAACCTACGACCAGCGTTATTTCTACATAGCCTTCCGCTGCGACGACCCATCCCCTTCAAAAATTCGCGCTCCGTACGTGGACAGGGACAACGTCGGTTCGGACCAGGATTTTGCCGGGGTTTTCCTGGACACGCGCGGGGACGGCCGTTCCGCCATGGAGCTTTTCGTCAATCCCCGCGGCATACACGACGACGGCGTTAACAACGACGCCACCGGCAGTGAAGACATGTCCCCTGATATTTTCTGGGATTCCGCGGGAAAGATCACCTCAACCGGCTGGCAGATGGAGATGCGCATCCCATTCGGCTCCCTTCGCTACGCCAAAACAGATCCGCAAACGTGGGGCATCATCCTTTTCAGGAACTACCCGCGCGATTTCCGTTACCAGATAGCGAGCGTCCGCGTTCCTCGGGGGAGCAACTGCCTGCTTTGCCACGCGCGGAAGCTCATCGGCCTGGACAATCTTTCCTCCTCCGGCCATTTCGTCGTGGCTCCCTTCTTGACCGCGAGAAAAGACTGGCAGGCCGATGGAGGCCCCGGCGGTGGGATGGAAGCCGGGGCGGCAAGGTTCAGGGGAGGCGTGGACGCCAAGTGGATTCCCAACGCCGACAACGCGATGGACTTCACCTTCAACCCAGACTTTTCGCAAGTTGAGTCGGATACCGCGCAGGTCTCCGTCAACCAGCGCTTCGCCCTATTCTACTCCGAAAAGCGGCCTTTCTTCATGGAGGGAATTGATCTTTTCGAGACGCCAATACCGGCGATATACACGCGCACAATCACCTCCCCACGCTGGGGCGCAAGGGCAACGGGGCGCATCGCGGGCACGGACTACACCCTGCTGGTCGCAAAGGACGATGGCGGAGGCAGCGTGGTCATCCCAGGGGCGCAAGCTTCCGAGTTCGTCCCACAAGACGACGCGGCGCGAGTCTCCATCTTCCGGGTGCGCCACAGCTTCGGCGGCTCCTTCGCCGGCTTCCTGCTGGCCGACCGCGAAAACCAAAGCGGAGGCTACAACCGCGTCCTGGGGCCGGACTTCCAATGGAACCCCAGCGACAAGGACCGCTTCACTGGACAGTTCCTGCTGAGCATGACCGAGACTCCCGGCCGCCCTGACATTTTCTACCAATGGACCGGAAACTCATTCAACGCCGCCGCGCTCTATCTCGCCTGGACGCACAGCACGAGGAGCTGGAACCTCTCAACATCCTACCAGGACTTCGGCGATGGCTTCAGGGCCGATTCCGGGTATGTCCCGCAAGTGGGCTACCGGCAGGTAAAGCAGTGGGTGGCATATGACTTCTATCCTGAAAACTCCTTCTTTACCAGGGTTGAACCTTATCTCAACCTCTCGCAATCGTGGGAGCGCTCTGGCGACACCTTGACGGGCCGTTGGGCCGCCGGCACCAACGTGAACGGAAAGCGGGGCCTGTACGGCGACATGGCCGTCGTCTTCTGGGCCCAGCGGGTTGGCCAGGTGCTTCTCAACTTCCAGAACGCCAACTTCACGCTGAACTGGTCGCCTGGCTCCCGCATATCCCAAGTATCCTTTTACGGCAACGTTGGCCAGCAGGTAGATTACGACAACGTTGGCATTGGCCATGGCGGCACGCTCCAAGCCACCGTGACTGCCAGGACGACGGATCATCTTTCCTTGGACTTTGGCGGTCAGTTCGCCTGGCTTGATGTAACCGCGAGAAGCCAGAGTGGACGGCTCTACTCGGCGTCGGTAGCCCGGCTCAAGGGCGTCTATACAATCTCTGCCAGAACCTTCCTTCGGGCCATCGTGCAATGGGAGGAGATCCGCCGGAACACCGGCCTGTACTCATTCGAGGTGCCGCAAAAAACGGGAGACCTGTCGGCATCGCTTCTCTACGCCTACCGGCTCAACTGGCAGACGGTCTTGTACGCGGGCTACGGTGACGTGCACACTCTCGCCGAACGCGCACAACTAATCCCCACGCAGCGCGAAATCTTTTTCAAGATCTCATACGCGTTCCAGCGTTGAACGGTGATCACGGCTGTTGAAAATGGTGCGCGTTGCCCTTCCAGCCGGCCTCAACGGTGGTATGCTTGTCAAGTCGGGCGGAGGGTTGCATTGCAGGGTGCGCGCGGTTCGCCGAACCCCCTGCATTCGCCGGCATTGAAAGGAGCCAGTTGTGATTTTAAGGTTGCCACACTGCACGGTCAGGTCTTACCGGCCAGCCGACGCGAAATCGCTGGCGAGGCACGCGAACAACAAAAACGTATGGATCAACTTGCGAGACGGGTTCCCGCATCCCTACTCAATAGATGACGCGAAGGCGTTTATCGAAAAGGCGGCGGGCGCGGAGCCGGAGACGATGTTCGCGATATGCGCCGGCGATGAGGCGGTGGGCGGCATCGGATTTCATCCTCGTGCCGATGTCGAGAGAATATCGGCCGAGATTGGGTATTGGCTCGGCGAACCGTTCTGGGGCAGGGGCATCACGACCGAGGCGCTGAAGGCGGTCACCAGGTACGCCATTGACAGCCATGATTTCAAGAGAATTTATGCCGTTCCTTATGCTCCCAATACGGCTTCGGCTCGCGTGCTCGAAAAGGCCGGATACTCTCTCGAAGGCCGAATGAGAAAGAGCGCGATAAAGGACGGCAAGGTCATTGACCAGCTTCTATACTCATACGTTGTTGAATGAGACGCCGCCCGGCAGCCACTTGAAGCGGACTGGTGGTATACTTAAAGCGTTCGGAGGCTAAGGACGAGCGCGTGGCTTTTTGCGCCCTGGCGGTGAAGGAGGCGGCTTGTGAATTATACGCTCGACCAGGAGGCGGAGAGCTTGATTCACGCTCTGTGCGAAGTGATGCTTCTCAAGAGAAAGCTCTTCCTCATACCAGGTTCATCCGAGTCCAATATAATCCACGACATTCTCGAAGACCTGGCGAAGGGCATCGCGAGACACGGCCATCTTTCAGAGGACGAATCTGGCGGGGTAAGCCCCTTGTCGAGGTTCGTCCTGGACGTGTCGCGCTCCGGCGATATCTGGCAGGTGGCGAGGGCCTTCAAACATTCGCCGCCAATGGACGCGTTTCTAATGGTCCCCTACTTTACCGCCAGAGATTTGGCCACCCTGGAAGCCAAGACGGCGGAATCAAAGCCCGCCGCGCCCGTAGCCTGACAGGAGCCTCCGCGGTGTCTTGGTGGCGAAGCTATCTTTTATTCAACGCCACACCCGTCCCAAACAAGTTTTTCTTGGACAACATTTCGCCGCTCGCTCGGCCCTCGCGGATTCCATTGTCACGCCAGTATCTTGCCCAGAGCAACGAAAAGCGCCTCCCGGCGGCCATTTCCAGCCATTTTTGCTGCCAGATGCGCCCCTCCGCCTTATCGCCCCGTTCTGGACAGCAGTGATTCAGCCTTCATGATTCAGCATTCCCCCTACCCTCCCCAATCTCTCGGGTAGCGGAAGTCAATGCCGACGGTTCGTTGCGAGAGCTTGGCGATAATGGGCAGGCGGCGCTTGTACTGGCTGTGCTCGACGCGCTTGATTATGCAGGCCACGCGCTCCATCGGGAAGCCGAATCCAGCGACCTCCTCAACGGTGTAGCGCTCGTCCACCAGAAGGTAAAGCACGGCGTCGGCATCGGCGTAGGTGAGCCCCATCTCGCCCTCGTCGGTCTGGCCCGGCCAGAGGTCCGCCGACGGCGGCTTCTCGATGATCGCTGCAGGGATGTCCAGAAACCGCGCCATCTGCCAGACCTGCGTCTTGTAAAGGTCCCCGATGGGATTAAGCGACGAGGCCATGTCGCCGTACCAGGTCCCGTAGCCCAGAAGCAGCTCCGTCTTGTTGCTCGTGCCCAAAACGAGGGAGCGGCGCTGCATCGAGAGGTCGAAGAGCACCGACATGCGGACGCGCGCCATGAAATTGCCGCGTCTGAGCGCCGTGGCGCCGGGTGACTCCTTGAAATAGGGTTCGACCACCGGCGTGATATCCACCTTCGTTGAAGGCAAGCCGAAAAGCGCGGCCATCCGTGCCGCGTCAGCCGCTGAACTCGGGTTGCTCTCCTGGTGAGGCATCATCACGCAAAAGACTTTTTCGGGGCCCACGGCCTTCGCGGCAAGCGCGGCGGCAACAGCCGAATCAACGCCGCCGGAGAGCCCCACGACGAAGCCTTCGAGGCCCGTCTTCTCCAACTCTTCCTGAAGAAACCGCGAGATCATCGTGAGCGCCACGCCCGTGTTGACCGAAGGCGGATACTTCTTCGTCTCGCTCATGGCCTCTCTCCCGCCAGGCGTGTCAGGTGCTCAAGGACAACGTGCGGCTTTTCATCACGCAAGAGCGGCGCCAGTGTCCGCGCGCGCCGTAGGGCCGAGTAGGGCGTCTCGGCGAGGTAAATCGCTTCCGCGTTTTCCGCGCCGTCGAGAAGAAGGTTGCCGAACGGGTCGGCGACGTATGAGCCGCCCGCGAAGGCCAGGCCGTCCTCGTAACCGACCCTGTTGACGTAGACCCAGTATGTCGTGAGGAACTGGCTCAGCACCTGCCCGGCCCGCTCCCACGTCTGCACCGACGCCACCGGCCCGCCTCCCGCCCAGCCGCGCCCTGGACTTCCCGACACGACCAAGAGGACGCACGCGCCCTGGAGAGAAAGCAGATAGGATGAAGAAAGGTGCCACGCATCCTCGCAGATGAGAATCCCAATCTTTCCGAAGCGTGTCGGGACGACGTCGAAGCGGCCGCCCGGCGCGAAGTAGCGCCCCTCATCGAACATTCCGTAAGTGGGAAGATATACTTTCCGGTGGACGTGGGCCACTTCCCCTCCCGAGAGGTAGACGGCGGAGTTGTAAAAGAGGAAGTCCCCGCTCTGCTCGACCAGTCCGGCCACGATGTCGCGCTCTTTGCTCTCTTTCAAGAGTGGCGCGAGGAATTGGTGATCGCGCACCGGCGCCCCCACCTCCGCCACGAGGTCCTGTAAGAGATAGCCCGTAAGCGAAAGCTCGGGGAAGACGACTATGTCCGCCTCTTTCGCCTCCGGCTTCGCGAGCCATTCAAGGTGCGCGTCAAGGTTCTTCGCCACGTTCCCCAACGCCGGAGCCATCTGCACCAAAGCGATTTTCGGCGTCCCTTCCATGTCGCCTCCATAAGGAAATATACCACCAAGACGCCGGGACACAAAGGAGAGATTCACAGGGGGGAAAGATGACCGGAGGACCGGAGATGCCTGGGTGACTATGGGCGCGGGGACGCGGCGCAGTTGTGCCCCGTGATTGGTGAAAGTTTCGAGGGCCATAATCAGAGCCCGCAAGTAACGACTTATGAGTCCCGCTGCTTTCTTTACTCCCTCTCGACCGGCGGTGGGTCGTTCTTCCACCGCTCCTGCCACGCCTCTGGCTGGTTCTTGAGGAACCGGTCGAACCATTCGAGCATCATCGTTTCGCTGGCGACCCGGTTGCTGGGGCGGCCGTTGATGCCGTGGTCCTCGCCAGCGAAGCGGACGTACTCGCAGGTGCGGCCAAGCACGCGCATCGCGCTGAAAATCTGGTCCGACTCCCCGGTCGGGACGTTAGTGTCCGAATCGCCGTGGAGCAAGAGCAGCGGCGAGTGAATCTTGTCCGCGTTGTAAATTGGCGAGCGGTCAACGAAGATGTCGCGCCTGTTCCACGGATAGGCGTTCGCAAGCGCCGTGTCGCCGTAATCGAAGCCCCAGCCCCACCAGCCCGCTCCCCAGTAGCTCGTGATATCGCTGATTCCGAAAAAATCCACCGCCGCGGCGAAGAGGTCGCTGTGGCTGGCGAGGTAGAGCGTCATGAAGCCGCCGTACGAGCCGCCGTAACAGCCGACGCGCGACGGGTCCACGAACGGCTTGTGCTTCAGGACGGCCTTGGCGCCATCAACGATGTCGGCCCCGGCGAGTTCGCCCCAGTCGTCAATGTGGGCGTCGGCGAAATCCCGGCCGTAACCGATGGAGCCTCTTGGAGTGACGAGGTAGACGACGTAGCCCTGGCCAGCGAGCCAGAAGAACTCCGGGCGGAAACATTCGGCGTAGGGCATCGCGCCGCCGTAATAGGCGACGATCATCGGGTATTTCTTCCTGGCATCGAAGCCGGGCGGATAGAAGAGCCACCCTTGGAGTGGAACGCCGTCCCTCGAAAGCACGTCGAACGATTCGTTGGTTCCAAGCTCCACGCGGGAAAAGACATCTCGCCCCGGCGTCGCGATGTCATGAATCTTCCCGCTCGCCATGCTTGCCGCGCGAACCGTCCAGAACGTGCCAAAGGAAGAGCCGTTGTAAACGAACAGCGAGCCGTCCGCCGACATGCCGGGGCTTCCGAGGCATGCATCGGGAAGAGGCACGGCCTCCATGTTCTTGCCGTCTCTCTCGCACCTGTAAAGGCGCACGCGGTCCCGGTCGGTGGCGACGAAGTAGATCCGCCCGTCCAGCGGGCTCCACCACAGATTTCTTCTGCCCGGCAAGGCGCCGATCACCTCGGACGTGACCGTCGCCCTCAGTCCTTCGGTAAGGTTTACCGGCGTTGGATTTTCAAGGCCCATCACGAAGAGTTGCAGGTCAAAACCCATGTGCTCCTTGGGTTTCAGTCCGCCGGGAGGCATGTCTGCCGGGGGCGCGATGAGCGCAAGGCTTTTGCCGTCGGGAGAAAAGGACACTTCGCTCATGTGCGGCCAGCGTTGCAGCGAAAGGACGCGGCGGGACTGGCCGCTCTTCAGCTCGTAGAGCCAGACCTCCATCACGAGGTACGGCCGCCCCGTAATGGCAACGCCGCGCACCACTCCCAGGCGCGCGCCGTCACGGCTCAGGGCGAAATCCTCCACGTTGGTGCGCCCGAGCGTGAGAGGCCGGAGAACCTTGCCCTTCAACGCGAGCTGATAGACCTGCGGCCTGTCGTCCCAATCGGAAAGTCTCTGCCACGGCTCGACG
>JBBIMN010000035.1:9769-12892 GCA_037444385.1 Acidobacteriota bacterium
TTTCAACCGAGCCCGTCGCAAGGTCCATGACCCAAAGGTCTTTGCATTCCCGGTTCTCGGAATTCGCGGCCGTGAACGCGAGCTTCCGCCCGTTGCCGGAGAAGTAGGGGGAACCGAGTCCCTTCGCCGCCCTGTAGTCGCTGATCAGCCGGCCGTCTTTGGCATCGCGCAATTCAAGGCTCGCGGGCCTGGCGTCGGCGGCGACATCAGTGCGCCGCGCGACGAGGGCGACTTTGCTTCCGTCTCCGGCCACTGCTATGTCAGAAATGAAGGGCGCCGCGAGCACGTCGCTCTCCGAAAGCGGATGAATTGGCGAAAGGGTCACATCCGGCAGCGGCGCGCCATTTGCGCCTTCAGTCGCGAGCGCGGCCGAAAAAGCGGGCGGGGCCTTGCCGGGAGAGCAGGCCGCCACGAAAAGCCTGTGCAGTCCGGCCGGGAGCTTAAGCTCCGCTGAAAGTTCCGAGTCCTTCCCTTTAGCCGCCGCGGCAAGCCTCTCGGCCATGCGCGCGCCGTCAAGGTAAACGGCGAGAGCGCCCCGCGAAGCAAGCTTCAACTCGGCCTTCGTCCACCTCGTTACGCGCAGGTAGGTCGCGGCATAGAGAAGCTGGCCGCCGCCGCTCACGTTTCCATCCTTCTCTGAAATGGCCTGCCAGCGCGCCGTCTGGCCCGGCCCCCATTCCAGGCTTTCGCCTGCTTTCGGCCAGAGTTCCGCCGGATCGAGCGTCTGCTGCCCGAGCAGGCGCCTCGACGCGGCCTCCTGGGACTCCTTGCCATAAACGGCCGGAGGCGGGTCCAATGCACCAGCCACGAGCCAAGCCGTGACTGGAACGCTCCGCGCGCGCCCCTTCTCTTCCGCCTTGAACGAGGCCGCTGTTGCAAGCAATAGAGTGACGAGCAGAACGATGGCGCGTTTCATGGAATGTCCTCCTAAGACAAAGATTCCCACGGAACCTCTTCGCCGACCGGAAGAAACTTGTCAACTGAATCGGGAGTGATGACGGGGCTTTCGCAGACCCTCGCCATCAGCCCCGCCCAACGGCCCATAGTGACGAACGCTCCAACCTGAATGTAGTGAAGACCGCCCCCGGAGGGGGGCTGCCACGCCACCGGTTTCAAGTAATGCTGCGCGACCCACGCGCCTTTCGAGAACGCATGCGCGACGGCCCGTGTCCACGCCTCGGACGAAACCAATGCCCCCGCCGTGACACCCGCGCCCTGATAGCTGCGAGCCGGCTTGAGAAGATATTGTCCGCGGTCCGACAAAAGAAGCGCGCGCAGATCTTTCCCCTCGGCGGTGCCAGCCAATTCAGGGCGGACCAGGCGCGTCCAGGGTATGACCTCGCTCAAGACTTTGCCATCGGCTTCCGAAAGAAGGCGGCGCCACTTGGGATCGGAAAAGACCGCGAACAGGATCTTGCTCCACGCCGGGTCGGTGCGAAAGCTCCCGGCGCAACAGAAAGCGCCATTCAAGTACGCGTCCAGAAAGCCCTTCACGCGCGCACCGCGGGCGAAGAGCTCCTCGCTCACGACCCGCCGGTAGAGCAGGTCAACCGGGCCCCCGTCTCCCACGAGGCGGTTCGCCTCGTAACGCAGCGCCAACGGGTCTTCGAGGCCCGCCTGAAAACCTTGCGCCTCGAAAAAGAGCCGCAGCGCCTCTTGTTCGGGCCGCGTTCCGACGTTCCGCCAGTCGGCGATTGCGATCCTTTGAGGACGCGCGCCTTTGCTCCACCGGCCATAGCAGGCAAGCAGCGTTTCCAAAAGCCTTTTCTCGAGAGGCGCGCTCTCCGGCTTGAGCCCGGCCCGTTCGCGCCAGAGCGCCGACAGTCCGCCACTGTAATGCCAGCCGGCCGTTCCATCGGTGTTGTACTCCAGAAAGCGGACGCTGTCGCGATAGAGATAGGCGTCGAGCCTGCCTAAAGGAATGAGCGGCCGGTAGCCCGGCTCCTTCAGGATGAACTTCTCGCGCTCGGGCGTGTAGCCAAAAAAAGCCCGCAGCCCGGCGTTCTCGGAGAAAGCCGCAACCACCGCTTCGGCGCAGCGGCAGACGGCGGGGACCGCACTCGAAAAAAGCGCGCGCTGGGTTTCGCTGAGGGTGAAGGGAACGGCGTAATGGGCCAGTGGCCAGCGCCGCCATTGCAGGTTGCGGTCCAGAAGCTCTTTGCCGGGGAACTGGTCCACGATGCCGCGGCCTCCCATCGCGCCTCCGGGCTAATTTTAACACGCTGGAAGGCGGTTGATAGGTTGATAGGTTTATGAGTTGATAAACCGAAAAAAAGCGACTGAGCCGGCGGGGCCATGCTCTGCCGGTAACTTGACTCATTCCGCATGAGCTAGGACAATTGATCCGGAGAGGCTGATGTCAAACAAGGCACGCAGTGCAAGAGAGTTCACCGGCGGACAGACCTGATGGTAAGTCTCCTGGTCGTCGGAGTGCTTTACGCGTTTGCGGCGACGGCCCAACCGGGGCCGCTCCAGACCTATGTGGTATCCCAAGCCCTCAGCAGCGGGTGGCGCCGCACATGGCCGGCCGCCTTCGCTCCGCTTCTGAGCGACGGCCCGATCGCGTTCATGGTCATTGTGATTCTTAGCCAAGTGCCTCCTTGGCTCATCTCGAGCCTCCAAGTGGCTGGGGGCCTATTCCTACTGTACCTTGCTTTCGGCGCTTGGAAAGCGTGGCGCGAATTCAACGCGCAGAAAAAACCGCATAAGCAGACAGGCGCAAGAAGCTTGTTGAAAGCCGCACTGATAAACCTGTTCAATCCGAATCCTTACATAGGATGGAGCCTCGTCATGGGCCCGCTCGTGGTCAAGGCGTGGCATGAAGCACCTGTAAGAGCGTTAGTGCTGTTGCTGGGATTTTACGGCACGATGATTGGTGGCATGATAGCCATCATAATTGCCGCGAGCGCCGCCGGAGGCATTGGGCCGAGGGTGAACCGATCGCTTCTGGGGCTTTCGGCGATTGCGCTGGCTTGCTTTGCTTTCTACGAGATATGGCTGGGGCTTGGCAGCTTGAATAGCGCATGAGAACGGGCTGCCTGACAACGGGCGGCCGTTGACTCGCTCTATGGAGATGGGATGAGGAGGCCGGCTCCAGCGGAGTCCATTAAAATGGCTCCAGAG
>JBBIMN010000036.1:0-5660 GCA_037444385.1 Acidobacteriota bacterium
CGGCGGCGAGCCGCTCCAGCCCCATGCCGGTATCAACGCAAGGAGCCGGCAGCGGCTGCATTACGCCATCCCCGCTTCTGTTGTACTGCATGAAGACCAGGTTCCAGATTTCCATCCATCGGTCGCATTCGCAGGCCACGCCGAGGCATTTTCTGCCGGCCGCTTCCTCCGCGCACGGAATGTGGTCCCCCTGAAAATAATGGACCTCCGAACACGGCCCGCACGGCCCCGTCTCCCCCATCGCCCAGAAGTTGTCGTGCATTCCAAGCTCAAAGATGCGGTCCTCGGGCAAGAAACGGTGCCAGAAGCCCCACGCCTCCTCGTCCCTCGGAACGCCGCCCTCGCCCCTGAAGATGGTCGCCACCATGCGTTCTTTGGGCAGACCGGCAATCTCGGTGAGAAAGCTCCACGCATAGGCGATCGCCTCCTCCTTGAAGTAATCACCAAACGAGAAATTGCCCAACATCTCGAAGAAGGTGTGATGGCGGGCCGTCCGGCCGACGTTTTCCAGGTCGTTGTGCTTGCCTCCGGCTCTTACGCACTTCTGGCTCGACGTGGCGCGCTTGTAGTCCCTCTTCTCCTTGCCTAGAAAAACGTCCTTGAATTGGTTCATCCCGGCGTTCGCGAAAAGAAGGGTCGGGTCTCCGGCTGGAACGAGGCTGGAGGAACGGACCATCCTGTGGCCCCGTTTCTCAAAAAAATTCAGGAAAGCCGATCGGATCTCGTTGCTAATCATGCTGGCTCCATGCCCTAATTAAATCCATCCATCTTCATCGCTCGCCAAATCCCTAAATACACAAGCCATCGCCGCCACTCTGTAACCACGCCCCCTGGCAAAGCGCACTATTTTGGCTCTTTCTGCTGGATCAGTCAACGCTGCTTCCGTTACGCGCCGTTTCTTGAGAAGAGCCCGAAGCGAGGCGGTTTCCTCGTCGAGAGCAATGCCGAAGGCCACGGCCGCGACGCCTCGCGAGCGCAGCTTGGCGCTAATCCAGGCGGGTCCGTGGCCGGAGGCCAGCGATTCCTTCGCGAACGCTCTCGCGTAGGAGGCATCGTCTAGCAATCCGCGCCCGTCCAGGGATTCGAGGACCCGTTCGATTTCATCTTCTGGAAAGCCGCGCAGGCGCAATTTCCGCCTGAGCTCGCCCTTGCCGTGATCGCGGCGCTGAAGCAGGCGCAACGCGGCTTGAGAAGCTGAACCGCCGGAGCGGCAGGGGCGAAGCGTCATCAGAATTTAACGAAAGGCGAGTCCTTCGCCCCAACCGGCGGCACGGAATTCGCCGCTTCCATCTGCTCCTTGGCCATGTCCGAAGTGGAGTGTATGCCCGCGATCTTGAGCTTGAAGTCGTCGGGGTTGGTCGCGCGGCGCAGCGCCTCCTCCAGCGTGATGTAGTTATCCTTGTAGAGGAAGTAAAGGGACTGGTCGAAAGTCTGCATCCCGTACTGGCTGTAGCCCTGCTCGATGTAATCCCGGATCATCTTGGTTTTCTCTTTGTTCTCGACGCAATCCTGGATCGTCGAGGTGTTGATCATCACTTCCGTTCCGGGCACTCGCCCCAGGCCGTCGGACCTAGGCACGAGCCTGAGCGAAATGACGGCCTTCAGCACAGCGGCGAGCTGAAGGCGTATCTGCTTCTGCTGGTGGGGAGGAAAAACGGAGATGATGCGCGTGATCGTCTCCGTCGCGTCCAGAGTGTGCAGCGTAGATAGGACGAGGTGGCCCGTTTCCGCGGCCATCAGAGCGGTCTCTATCGTTTCGTAGTCGCGCATTTCTCCGACGAGAATGACGTCGGGGTCTTCTCGCAGGGCGGAGCGAAGCGCCCCGGCAAAGGAGCGCGTATCAATGCCCACTTCACGCTGGTTGACGATGGACTTCTTGTCGCGGTGGAGGAACTCGATCGGGTCCTCAATCGTGATGATGTGCTCGACGCGGTTCGCGTTGATGTAGTCAATCATGGCGGCAAGCGTCGTGGACTTTCCGGAACCTGTCGTCCCCGTGCAGAGGATCAGGCCGCGCTGCTCCATGGAGATCTTTTCAATGACCTGCGGCAGAAGCAGATCCTTGATGCTCTTTATGCCGATCGGGATGACGCGGTTGACGATTCCGACGGTGCCGCGCTGCTGGAAGATGTTGACGCGGAAACGGCCAAGGCCCGGGACGGAATAGGCTATGTCCAGATCAAGGTTGGTCTTGAACTTCTCTTTCTGCTTGGCGTCCATGATGGAGAAGGCCATTGCGATGGTGTCCTCCTGCATCAGCCGCTTGTGTTCGACCAGTGGTTGGAGGAGACCGTTGACCCGGATCACCGGGTGCGAACCCACCTTGAGGTGCAGGTCGCTGGCGCCGTGATCAACGGCGATCTTTAAGAGGTCGTTGATATGCATGGGCAGCTCCTTTAAGGGCTCTTGGCTGTTAGCTGCCAGCTAAAGCCAAAAGCCGTTACTTCCAGCTGTTAGCTAAAAGCCAATAGCCAGCAGCGGTCACTTCTCAACCGGCGTGAGCCAGCCATACATGTCAGGCGCCTTCCCGGTGACAAGCTCGAGGTAGCGCGTCTGAACTTTTTCCGTAATGGGCCCGCGTCTCCCAGCGCCCACAGGCATCTTATCAACCGATGCGATAGGTGTCACCTCGGCGGCGGTCCCGGTAAAGAAGAGCTCGTCGGCGATGTATAGCATCTCGCGCATGATGGCCTGGTGGCGCACCTCCATCTTGAACTCCTTTTCCAGAAGCGTCAAGACACCGTCGCGCGTGATGCCAGGAAGGATCGCATTGCCGACACTCGGCGTAAAAATGATGTTGTTGCGGACCAGGAAGAGGTTCTCGCCCGAGCCTTCGCTGACATGGCCGTTCACGTCAAGCGCGATTCCCTCCGCGTATCCGGCGAGAATCGCCTCCATCTTGATGAGCTGGCTGTTCATGTAGTTGGCGGCGCACTTGGCCATCGTTGGCAGAGTGTTGGGAGCGATGCGGTTCCACGATGAGACGCAGGTGTCAACACCGCGCGCCAGAGCCTCCGGACCCAGGTAGGCGCCCCAGTCCCAAACCGCCACGGCCGATTCGACAGGGCAGCCGAAGGGGTTGACCCCAACGTCTCCGTAACCGCGGTATACGACCGGGCGGATATAACACGCCTTCATCTTGTTGCGTCTGATCACCTCAAGACAGATTTCGCAGTATTCGTCTATCGTCCAGGGAAGCTCCATCCGGTAGATCTTGGCCGAGTTGAAGAGCCTCTTGATATGGTCCCTAAGCCTCAAAACCATCGGCCCCTTGGGCGTTTCGTAACACCTGATCCCCTCAAAAACGCTCGTGCCGTAATGAATCACGTGCGAAAGGACGTGAATGTGGGCATCGTCCCACTTGACGTATTTGCCATTGAGCCATATCCAGTCGGTTTTCTTGACCATGAGTACCCCCTTCACAAGATTTGATTATAGAGGCTGAGAAACACAAGGTCAAATGGGTCCGGTTTCTTTTCCCAGGTAAACGGCGGCGCGCCGCGCAACCGCCGTGGCGTTCTGAATGCAGTTGCCCAGAGAGACCCCGTAAAGAAGGTTTCCGGAGATGAACAGCCCGGGGCACTCGCCCTCAAGGACCGATGCCGCCGTCTTACAAGCACCGTGCCCCGCCACGTACTGAGGAATGGCTCGGGGCCACTGTTCCACCCTCGATATCGTGGGTTTTCCGTTGATGTCCAAGAGGCATTTAAGCGCTTCGGTGGTCTTCTGAAGGATGACATCTTTCGGCTCCAGCGCCCTTTCTGGATGAACCGTCCCGCCAACGAAAGAGGTGAGCGCCACGAAACCTTCCGGCGCCCTGCCGGCAAACAGAGACGAAGGGAACAGGCAGCCCAAAACGTGGCGTTGTTCCACCTCGGGGCAAAGGAACCCGAAGCCCTCAATCGAGTGACCAACCTGCTCGCGCCTGTAGCCGAGGCAAATCGCCGCGACTGCCGCGTAGGGAAGCCGCGCGATCTTCTCCTGAAAATCTCCTCCAATTGGCTTCAGGACGGCAGACACGGCATCGGCGGGCATAGCCAGGACTACGGCCCGTGCTTTGTACGAAACCGGCCCCCGCGGCCCGTTCGCCTCCACCATGTAACCGCCTGCATCCGAACGGACCGACATCACCGTCGTGGCGGGACAAAAAGCCGTTCCAAGAAGCCCGGCCAATCTTGAAGGCAGCTCTTCAAGCCCATCTATGAACGAGAAGAGCCCCCCCTGAGGAGCCGGGCCTTTTCTCTTGCGGACCGCGCCCTTGATGAGGCTGCCGTACTGTTCCTCGAGGGCGTAAATTTTTGGAACGGCGTGGCGAACCGAGAGTTTTTCCGGGTCTCCCGCGTAAACTCCAGAAACGAACGGTCCCACGGCGTAGTCAAGAAACTCCTGTCCGAGACGCCGCCGCACGAAGGCGGCTATGGATTCCTCCGAATCACCCGGCGCCCGCTCTATAAACGGTTCCTGAAGCAGCCGCAGCTTGGCCTTCGAAGAAAAGAGCGGCGTCAAGGCAAAACCAAACGGACCGCCGGGCAGCTTGACGAGCCGCCCCCTCTTCACGATATAGCGGACCTTCGCTTTGGGCGTGGCGGAAATCCGGCGGCTCATGATGCCGGTCTTTTCACAGAGGGAGTCAATCTCCAAGGCGTTGTTCAAAACCGTGTTCGGCCCAAGCTCGAAGATGAAGCCGTCCTTCTTCCAGGTCACGATGCTTCCGCCAGGCCTGTCGGAGGCTTCGAGGACGGCGACGGAAAAGCCTCGCCGCTTGAGCAGGAACCCCGCAGTCAAACCGCTGATCCCACCGCCAAGGACGACAACGTCAAACTCCCCGGTCATTGCGCTTCTCAACCTTCAGTTCCTCCAAGCGCGCAACGCGCCGCCAGGGACTTGCTTCCGCTTTGCCGCGGCCTGCTTGCAGGCGCGGAGGCTTTGAAGCAAAGCCACACAAAGCCAAGCCTGGCCCGTTGCGGGGCGATGTCAGGCTGCCGCGCCGCTCTTTTGAAAGCCACAGAAGAAGAAGCGCTGCTCGGCACCCGCCGGGGTGACGTGGATTTCGAAGCTTTCCCGCCTCAGCACGAACGACGGGCCGAGCAGCTTGCCCAGGGACGCGCTGCTGTGCCGCGCCACCGGCAACCCGCTGCATTGCTGCGGGCCGTCCAGCGCGAACCCGCCAATGACAAGGTGGCCACCATCCTTGAGCGAGCGCTTCGCCTTGCTCATGTATGCCGCTTGATCCTCAGGCGCCATGAGAAAGTGGAACACCGCCCTGTCGTGCCACAGGTCGTAATGGCCGGAAGGCAAGGAGATGTCTAGCACGTTCCCCTCGACCCACTGGAGAAGACCGGCCCTTTCGCCAAGCCCGGCCTTGGCGAGTCCCAGCGCCTCGTTTGAAATATCGAGAACCGTGATCCGCGAAAACCCCTCGTAGAGCAGGTCGGAAGCCAGCGTCGAGGCGCCTCCGCCCACGTCAATCACCCTGCCGCTTCTCGGAACCGGCAGGGCCTTGATGAGCGCCAGCGACTGCTCAAGGTGGGGCTGAAACCAACTCGCCTCGCCGGGAGGCCTCTTTTTGTAGAGCTTGTTCCAGTGTTCGGCTAAATCGGACAAGCTGGCACCTCACTGGCCTGATTATAACAAAAGTCGAGGCCCCGCGCTCAAGGGCG
>JBBIMN010000036.1:5670-12640 GCA_037444385.1 Acidobacteriota bacterium
TCGCAAGATTGGGGTCTTGCATTGCCACATTCATTCTCCTCTGGGAGGACAAAGGATAAGACCTGCCCCCCTCGCTCCTCCGACTGGGCAACGGCCCGCTGCGCGATTGCATGACCGGGGTACTCCTTGGCCCGCGTAGCTTCCACGAACGCGGTGGCCTTAAGTCCCCGGAATTAAGGTGGCGCTTCCTCGCCGCCGTTGTGCGCCGGCGCTGAAGGACTCGGCAGGGGATAATAGTCCGCGCCTCAGTAGGACGCCGGGCTCTTGGCGGAGATCTCCGCGGGAAGTTTGAACTGGCCGGGCCGTTCTTTGACCACGCCGCGCAGCCACTCTTCGGGATAGCCAGGTTCCCGCGCCTCGCCCTTCTCGTCCTGCACGTAGCCGTCGTTGTATTTGGTGAACAGCGTCTCGGCCAAATCCTTCCAGCGGGCGAAGACCCGTTCGCCGGCGGAGACGCTGTAATCCGTGAGAAAGCGCTTGGCTCCCGCCGGGTCGCTCTTCTGCATGTCAAGGGCGGTTTTCTCCACTGCTGGCTGCATGGCAAGGAAGTTCCCCTCCAGCTCCTGCTGCGCCTTCACGATGTCCTTGGCCATGTAGGAGTACTTGAGCTGCGCATAGTTCGCCACGAGATTGAAGACCCACCACGCCGAATCCCACGAAAAGCGGCGCAGGCTTCCCCGCGCGAAGGATGGAGGAACGCCGCTGATGCCGGCGTAGAGGGGGAAATAGCAGCTCGTGTAGGTGTCGTCCACGCCGTACCAGAGAACGCCGCCGACTTCGTCCGGCAGGAACGAGCGCAACTGCGCCACGAAGGAGCAGCCGGTCTGCTGCGTAGAGATTGGGCGCTCCCACGCGTATGTCTGGCCGTCCACCGCGAATGTGATCGGCCGCGCGCGCAGGGGAGAGCCGAACGGCCCTGCGTCCAGGCCCTTTGTCATGTCCAAAGGCGTGCCCTCGTAGTGGTCGCGCATGAGCGCCATGGCGTCCTGCACCGAGAGTTTCTTATCCGCCTTGATCCAGAGAGGGTAGGGCTTGGCGCCGGACACTCCGCGGCTGCGGTCCATCGAAAGGTCGAGGGACGGCGCCGCGCGGCGGAAGATGGACCAGACGCGAGTCGAAGTGTAGCGCAGCTTCTCTGGCGAGGCCGGGCAGTAGGCGTCACAGAAGCGGAAGGGGCCGCTCTTGGAATTGTAGTAGCCCTTGCGGATAGCGAAGTCAATCACGTCGGGCGAATAGAGGCAGTTCCGCTGGTCGTGAAGCGGAAACTCTCCTATGCGCGCCTTGTTCGCGTGGGCCGCGATCATTCCGTCTGGCACGCGCACGGCGGCCCATATGGCGCCCTTGACGCCGTCACCGCGCCCGATCATTTCCAGAATCCAGGCCTCGTTCGGGTCGCCTATGGAAAAGGTCTCTCCCGTGGAGGCGTAGCCGTATTGAGCCACAAGGTCCGTCATGACCTGGATGGCCTCCCTGGCAGTGCGCGCGCGCTGGAGGGCGATCTGCATGAGCGCCCAGTAGTGGATGCCTTCCTGCTTGTCCTCGAGATCGAGCCGCCCGTCAAAGGTCGTCTCGCCTATAGCGAGCTGATGCTCGTTCATGATCCCGCACACGGCATAGGTGTGAGGAACCTGGGGGATTTTCAAATGCAAGGCCCCGTCCCATCCCCTGATTTCGTACATCTCGCCCTCGGCGTGGTCAGCCGCCGGGGTGAGATGGAGGATGGGATGGAATTCGCCGTCCACCGTGTAGGTGATGATCACCGACCCGTCGGCCGAAGCCCCCTTGGTAACGATCAGGTTCGTGCAGCCGAAGGCCATGCGGGCCAGGCCCAAGCCGATAACGACCGAGAGAAACAGGCCTCTTCTGCTCATGGTAGCGCGTCCTCCTGCTCAAGTTTGCGATGGTATCACACCCGCGGAATGGCGCGCCGCGCCCGCTATGCGAGTTGGCACAGGGAATGTTGATTGGCGCGCGAGATGTGCTATGTTAGGCGTGAACCCGCTGCACGCGCATGTCGCGAGCGGGGGTGATGGCAGATGAAATTGCATTGATGGAAAGGTGGTGATCCCGTGCGAGACCTCACGAAGTTCGGCTTGATCTTAATCCTTGCTTTCGGCATGGCGGCTTACGCGGCTGCCCCTGGGTACCGTGTCGCCAACAGGTTTGCCCTCGGCGGCGAAAGCGGCTGGGACTACCTGACAGCAGACGGAGCCGCCCGCCGGCTCTACGTCTCCCGTGGGACCCGCGTCATGGTCGTGAACCTCGACACGGGAAAGTCCGTGGGGGACATTCCCGATACCCCGGGCGTGCACGGCATCGCCCTGGCCCCGGAAATGAACCGGGGGTTCATCAGTTGCGGGAAAGCGGACAGCGCGGTCATTTTCGACCTGAAGACGTTGAAAGTGCTGGGGCGGGTGAAGACAGGGGCCAACCCTGACGCGATCTTGTACGACCCGGCCTCCAAGCTCGTCTTTACTTTCAACGGCCGGAGCAAGGACGCGACGGCGTTCGATGCCGCCACGGGAAAAGTCGCCGCCACCATTGCCCTCGGCGGCAAACCCGAATTTGCCGCGACCGACGGCAAGGGAAAGATATACGCCAATATCGAGGACACGAGCGAAGTCGCCGAGGTTGACAGCGCCAAGCTGGCCGTCACGCGGCGGTTCTCGCTCAAACCGGGGGAGGAGCCATCAGGCATGGCCTTCAATACCAAGCGGGGCCTGATTTTTTCCGGCTGCGGCAACAAGCTCATGACCGTCTTGGACGTGAAGGCGGGCAAGGTCATCGCCACTATCGCGATCGGCGAAGGCGTGGACGGCAACGGCTTTGATCCCGAGACCGGGCTGATCTTCAGCGCCAACGGCGAGGGAACGTTGACGGTGGCCAGGGAGTCGTCGCCTGGCAAGTTTGACGTGGTGGAAACGACCGCGACCCAGCGAGGGGCCCGGACAATGGCCATTGATCCAAAGACGCACAACGTCTACCTTCCCACGGCGCAGTTCGGGCCCGCTCCAGCCCCCACGCCCGACAATCCGAGAGCCAGGCCGCCCATCGTGAAGGACAGCTTCGTGATCCTTGTGGCAAGCAGGAAGTAAAGGCGCCGCGCACAAGGCAAGCAGTAATCAGGAGGGCCGGATGTCACTCATACGGCGTCGTGAAACGGTTGGCGTGAAGATTGGCGCCGTTCAAGTGGGCGGCGGGGCGCCCGTGGCCGTGCAGTCCATGGCCAACACCAACACGGCGGACGCCCTGGCCACCGCGTCCCAGTGCATCGATCTGGCGCTCGCCGGTTCCGAGATGGTGCGCGTTACGGTGAATACACCCGAGGCGGCGGCGGCCGTCCCTGAAATAAAGAAACGGATGGTGGAGGCGGGCGCGGGCGTTCCTCTGATCGGCGACTTCCACTACAACGGCCACCTTTTGCTGGCGGAGTCTCCAGCCTGCGCGGCGGCCTTGGATAAGTACCGCATAAACCCAGGCAACGTGGGCCACGGCAATCGGCGGGACGAACGGTTCGCCACTATCTGCAAGGTTGCGGCGGGCAACAACAGGCCCGTGCGCATTGGCGTCAACGCCGGTTCCCTCAACCAGGACCTCGTTATGGCGAAGATGCACGAGAACAGCGAAAGGTCCATGGGCAAGAACTCGGAGGAGATTTTCGCCGAGTGCATGGTGCTCTCGGCGCTCGAGTCTGTGGCTCTTGCGCTCACTTGCGGCCTTCGCGAGGATCAGATCATCGTATCCTGCAAGACGTCACGTCCCACGGAGCTGATAAGCCTGTACCGTGATCTGGCCTCAAAGACGAGACAACCGCTGCATCTCGGTTTGACCGAGGCTGGGATGGGCGCGAGGGGGCTCGTCTGGTCGGCCGCGGCGATGGGGATTCTCTTGAGCGAGGGGATAGGAGACACCATTCGCATTTCGCTGACCCCGAAACCGGGCGGGGACAGGCGCGAAGAGGTCTACGCTTGCCAGGAGCTTTTGCAGGCGCTCGGTCTGCGCGCCTTTGCTCCAAGCGTAACATCGTGCCCAGGCTGCGGCCGCACGGCCTCAACCACATTTCAGAGCCTAGCAGAGGATGTTGACCGCTTTCTCAAGGTGAAGATGGTTGAGTGGAGAGGACGGTACGCGGGAGCCGAAAACCTGGCCGTGGCGATCATGGGCTGCATTGTAAACGGCCCGGGCGAATCAAAGGCGGCGAACATCGGCATCTCGCTGCCCGGCACCGGCGAGAAGCCGAAATGCCCGGTTTTCGTGGACGGCGCAAGAACCGAATCGCTGGAAGGAAGTGCCGAAGAGATATCCTCGGCCTTCAAGTCGCTGATAGAGGACTACGTTAAAACTCATTTCCCCGAGAAGCCCCGGAAAAAGGCCGCGCCGTAAGCCATTCAAGCGGTTGTCTCCATTGGCTTGACTTCCCGGCGGTTTTGCCCTATATTTTTATGCGGACAGATGCGACTTGCTCTGCAATTCCGGCGAGGACGAGAGATGTGAGTGGCGCCGCTGAGGGCAAGATTTTTTCGATGCGCGACTCGGGGCTCGGAAAACGCCCCTGAGAGAGTTCCACCCCCCATATCCCATTTCCCCCTCCTTGGGGCCCCGCCTGGGGCCCCCTTTTCTATGGACGGGTTCCAGGAATGACACTTGGCCGCCAGCGTCAGCCGCGATTTTTGTTATTAGCCGGTACGTGGCTCATGACGTGTTCGGCCAGCGCGGCAATGGTAAAACTGGGGTTGGCTCCAAGGTTGGCGCCTATGATCGAGCCGTCGGCGACGAAGAGCCCGTCGTATCCAAAGACTCTTCCGAATTGGTCGCAGACCCCATCTTCCGGATTTTCCCCCATGACGCAACCACCAAGGATGTGTGCCGTGGTTGGCGCGTTGAGCAGGACTTCGTTGAGCGAACTCTGGGGCACTGCCCGAAGCTTGCGCGCCGTGCGCCTCGCTATGTCGTTGGCTATGGGAATGTAAGCCGGGACCGGCGCATGGCCCGGCGCATGGCGGGACGTGGCCCTCAACGCGCGAGGCCAAAAAAGGCTTCGCCGAAGATAAAGCTTGATACGGTTGTCGGCTGTCTGCATCAAAAGGAGGATTACAGTACGGCGGGCTTTGCCTATGGGCCACAGGGCCCGAAGAAAATGGTGGGGACGGCGAATGGAGTTGAATATCCATTTCAAGGGACGGCTCACGCGCGTTCCGCCGTCGGTCAGCGTGGTTCCCAGAAGCGTCATGACATCGGAGCCCGCCGGATAGCGCACCGGTTCCGCTCGCGTGCCGTCTTCCAGGTAGAAGTGAGAGGTGATCGCGATTCCGGCGCTGTGTTCCACGCTTTTGCGCCACGCGGTGATGCCCAACAGCGCCTCGCTGTTTGTGCGCGTGACATCGCCCAGCCGCGCGGATAGGCGCGGAAGGGTTTTGCGGCGGCGGCACTCCAAGAGCAACGGAACGGTACCAAGGACACCTGCGGACAAAACGACGTTTTTAGCCAGGATGACCCGGCGGCGGCGGTTGATGATCGCGGTTGACCTCTCCACGCAAAGCCTGTATCCGCCGCCATCGCGCGGCTCCAGGTAGCGAACGCGGGTCTCCGGCTCGATAACCGCTCCAAGTTTCTGCGCGAAGTTAAGGTAGTTTTTGTCCAGCGTGTTCTTCGCGCCGTCGCGGCAGCCGACCATGCAGCCGCCGCAGAACGTGCAGCCGGCTCGTTTGGGGCCTTTGCCGCCAAAATAGGGGTCGGGAGAAACTTTTCCGGCTTCGCCGAAATAGATGGCGACATTGGTGGCCTCGAAGCTCTTTTCCGCCCCAAGCTCGCGCGCCACCTCGCGCAAAGCCTCGTCAGCCGGAGTGAGCCTTGGGTTTCGCGCGAGGCCCAGCATCCGCGCCACTTCCGTGTAGTGAGGTTCGAGAACGCTTTTCCAGTCGCAGAGCTTGTTCCACTGAGGATCTTGAAAGGCGTTCGGATGGGGCCGCATGAGCGTGTTCGCGTAGACGAGGCTTCCACCTCCGACGCCGGCCCCGTGCAGCACTAACACGTCACGAAGCAGCGTGAGCTGTTGTATCCCATGGCAGAAAAGCCGTGGCGCCCAGAAGAAACGGCGAAGGTTCCAGTTGGTCTTGGCGAAATCTTCCGGCGTCCAGCGTTTGCCCATCTCGAGGACGAGGACGGAGTAGCCTTTCTCGGCCAGCCTCAGCGCGGAGACCGAGCCGCCGAATCCGGAACCGATGACTACAAAATCCCAGACCTCCGTTCCGGCAGAGCCGTTGGCAGTTGCCGCTTGAGCCATGGCGCCTCCCTCGAATTACTGTGACAGAATGGGGCCTCGGTTGCAAGCGCGGCCTGGGCCTTTCGGCGATTGATTGTAACCCGGCATCGCCGGCAAACGAAAAGCGTTCTTTTTGGTGCTAAACTTTGCTCCTGGAGCGAGGCTCCGTCCGAGCGGCGCTTCTTGGCCCGCGGCCGTGGCTCTTTCCGCCCAGGAGGAGGCGTCATGCGCTTTCGATCAAGCTTGCGGCTATTACCGGTTTTGGCGGCGCTGCCCATAGTTTTCTCCGGTTGCGCCATGCAACGGCTTGCAAATGTCTGGTCCGACCCCAACTATCACGGCCCTTTGAAGCGGGTTCTCGTCCTTGCGACGAACAAGGATACGGCGTCGCGCCGCATTTTCGAAGAGACCGTAGCGGCGGACCTCGCCAAGCGGGGCGTGCAGTCGGTGCCATCATACGAAGTGATGCCCGAACCGAAGCCCACCGAAAAGGAAGTGGCCGACAAGGTGCGCGAAGGCGGCTACGACGCCGCGCTGGTTACGCGCGCCCTTGGAAAGGAGCACCGCTCCACCTACATCCCAGGCTACAGTTACACCGTTCCTTACGTGGTGCCAGGCCCCTATTGGGGAACCTACTCGATCTGGTACGACTACGTCTGGGATCCGGGCTACATTCAGGAGTACGAGGTGGTGGGGCTTGAAACCACT